>JBOHMF010000024.1:0-18246 GCA_050730055.1 Allostellaceae bacterium | reverse complement strand
GGCGGCTGGCTCTGCGCTATGACCGGCTCGGCTTCATCGTCCAATCCTTGCTCCAGAGCGCTTGCATATTCCTGGTTGCGGGCAAGCTCGCTCGCGAATTCTGAAAACTGCCTCTTAATACCCGCTGGAACGGTGATTACCTCGTGTATGACGGCGTCCTCGATCATGCCGAGCTTGTCGCCGGCACCCAGGCGGTCCGCATCGATCGCGTCGGGGCGCCCTGATGCTCGGCCGCCGTCGCCCGCCGCCGCAGGTCCTCCCCTCGCCCTCCTCGCTGGCACAGCCGCGGGCGATCCGCCCAAGCCTCGTCCGTCTCGCTGCCGTCGGCGTGGCGATCCTCCTACTGATCGTCGGCGCCTTCGCCTACACGATCCATGAACGCAATGCCCGAGCATCGGCCCGGGCCGCCGGCGCGAACGAGCAGGGCGCCGGAGCGGACGCTGTGAACGTGTTGCGCGGTGCCCCGCGCGGTGGCGAGATCAAGCCGGTGACGTTCCACCCGGCGGGGATGGCACCGCCGCCAAAGGCCCGGACGCTCCCGGCGCGCGCGCAGGACACCGGGGACGACGGCACCGTCAAATACCTCAAGGACGCCTGGACAACCTACTACAGGCGCCTCGCCGCGCTGGACGAGCATCGCTATCGGCAGCGCCTCAAGGCGATGCGCGACCCCGACACGCGGATCGCGGTGAATGGCGGCGGCACTCCGGCAAGTCCGGCCGCGGCCGCCCCGAGCACCGCAGCGCCGGCACTGCCGTCTCTGGCGGGGTTCGGCGGCTTCGGACTTGGCAATCTCGCCGGCCTCGGCAGCCTGCCGGGTATGGCCGGCGCGGCACAGGCAAGGCCGGCCGAGATCGACCCCGCCGCGGCCCAGAAAGAGCGCTGGATGGGGCAGGACCCGAGGGGGGGAGACATCCAGATCACGGCACGCAGAGACCCGCCGTCGCCCTACACCGTCGAGGCGGCCACCTTTCTGCCGTCGTCCCTGGTGACCGCCATCAGCAGCGACGCGCCAGGACCCTTTGTCGCCCAGGTCAATCGGGACATCTACAATGACTCCGGCAGCTGCATCGAGATCCCCTACGGCTCCAGGCTGCTCGGCGATTACGACGCGCAGGTCTCGATGGGGCAGAGCCGAATCCCGGCGCGTCTTGTGCGAGTGATCTATCCGGATGGCTCATCGGCCGATCTGGGCGCCGCGGCGCCGGCTGCGGATCAGAGCGGCGCGGCCGGGCTGGGCGGCGATGTCGACCGGCATTTCTGGGAGCGGATGGGGAACGGCTTCATCATCGGCCTCAGCGGCGTCGGCGCCGATCTCGCACAAGTCCTGCCGTTTGGCAGCAGTCTCTACAGCGGCCCGCAGAACGCCATCGCCAACACGACCGCGCTGGGCCTGTCCATTCCGCCGACGATCGAAGCGCCGGCCGGCAAGCGATTTACGATCGTCCTGACAAAAGATCTCGTGCTGCGGCCGTGGAGCTGCGCCGGCCGGCGGGTCGGCCCGCGGCTTCCCGTCATGACGAGCAACTGATCATGCTCACGTACTCCCTCGCCGGCCCGGCGATGCTGGTCGCGGCGTCGATCGCCACCTTCGCCGGCGGCGCCCGGGCCCTGGCGCGCCAGCGGCGGCTCCAGGGCAACGCCGGCGTCCATGGAACGGCGCGCTTCCGCGAGGAGCGCGAGATCAAGAAATCCGGCCTCCTGGTCGGCCGGCAGCCGGCCGGCGCCTCCGGCGTCTATCTCGGCGGCTGGCGCGACCGCGGAGGCCGCATCCATTACCTGCGCGATATCTCGAACGGCCACGTCGCGATCTGCGGCCCGACCCGCAGCGGAAAAGGCGTTTGCGTCATCGTCACGACGCTGGTTGACTGGCGTGGATCGGCCATCGTGTATGACGAGAAGGGCGAGCTGTGGGCCTTGACGGCCGGCTTTCGCCGCCATGGCGCCGGCAACCGTGTCATCCGGTGGGAGCCCGGCGCCGTCACCGGCAGCGCGGGCTTCAACTTCCTGGCGGCCATCCGCCTCGGCACGCCGCACGAAACAGCCGACGCCCAGAACATCGCCCTGCATCTCGTCGATCCGAACGGCGCCGGCCTCGACAAGCTCGACCATTGGGGCAAGGTCTCGTTTCAGGTCCTGCCCGGCGTCATCCTGCACACGGCCTACCAGGCTTTCCACGAGCACCGCACCGCCAGCATGGCCGATGTGGCGATCGCCTTGTCGCAGATGGGCGCCGAGGACATCAGTCTGTGGGAGGAGATGGCCGACAATCATCATCTGCCCCGCGGCGCGCCGCATCCCATCGTTGCCGCGGCCGGGCGCGCCCAGCTCGCGCGTTCGGAGCGCGAGCGCGCCAGCGCACTCAGCACGATGCAAACCCACGTGCTGCTCTTCATGGACCCGATCATTCGCGGCAACACCGATCACGGCGACTTCACGCTCGATGATCTGGCCGACGCCGAGCCGCCCGCCAGCGTCTACATCGTGACCCGCGGCGCCGATGCGACGCGGCTGCGCCCCCTGGTGCGCCTCTTCCTGACGATGGCGATGCGCCACCTCATGGGTCCCGAGCTGGTGTTCGAGAACGGCCAGCCGTTGCCCGCGCACCGGCACAGGATGCTGTTGATGCTCGACGAGTTCCCCTCCCTCGGGAAAATGGAGCTGATCGAGGCGAGCCTTGCCCGCTGCGCCGGCTACGGCGTCAAGGTCGTCATCGCCATCCAGGACCTGTCCCAGCTCACCGGCACGTATGGCCCGGCGCAGTCCATCGTCGCCAACTGCCAGATCAAATCCTGTTTCCCGCCCAACGACCTGGCCACGGCGGAATGGCTGTCCAGGAACACCGGCACGACGACGGTCCTGGCGCCCCACATCACCGCCAGCGGCAAGCGCTTTGGCGCCCTGACGCAGATCACCAAGACCTTTCACGAGACCTCGCGGCCGGTGCTCACGGCGGACGAGTGCATGACGATGCCGGTGGCGGAGAAGGACGCGCAAGGGCGCATCGTGGCGCCGGGCGAGATGCTGATCTTCGAGCTGGGCCAGCGCGCGATCCGGGCAACCCAGCTTCTCTACTTCGCCGATCCCGAATTTGCGCGCCGCGCAGCCCTTCCGCCACCCGATCATGCCGAACCTGCCGCCGCGCAAACGGCGCCATAGGAGGGCGGCTTTGTTGGCCGCCGTCGGCGTCCCGCTCCTGGGCGGCATCGTGCTCGCCGCCCGCACAACCAGCTTGCGGGTGAACACGACGGACTCGATGCCGCGCGGGTTATGGCACGTCTCGCCCTTCCCCGGCCGCATCCGGCGCGGCATGACCGTCACCGTTTGTTTGCCAAAGGGCGCGGCGGCGCGGCTTGCCTTGGCGCGGAATTACGTCTCCCCCGGGCCCTGCGCGAGCGGCACAGCGCCTCTGTTGAAGCCGGTTGCGGCGGTCGCGGGCGACGTCGTGCACGTCAGTGCGAGCGGGATCACCGTCAACAGCGTGCCGGTCCCGAACAGCGCGGCGCTCGAACGGGACGCCGCCGGCCGGCCGCTGCGTCCGGTTTCACCAGGCACGTACCGCGTCGCGCCCGGGCATGTATGGCTGCTGTCGCATTACAACGCGGACAGTTGGGACAGCCGGTATCTGGGGCCGGTGTCCGTCACGGATATCCGCGGCGTCGCGCGGCCGGTCTGGGTTTTTCGATAATCGCGGAGCGGCATCATGCCTTTTGACAAAGACAGCGAACGCGCCGGCATGCAGCGTCTCGGTGACCGTGAACTCAAAAAAGAAACAGAAGACGACAGCACTTATGATGATGATCATTTGCTGATCGGGCGCCCCTTGACGGAAAGCGACATCGCTCGTGACATCAGTCCCGAATACAAGGAAAAAGCCGAGCTTCTCGACACCCTGCGCACCGAAATCAAAAACCTCGACAGGGACATCGGGGTTTGCCAGCGCGAGGCCCAATGGGCGAAATATGACCTGGAAAACCATTTGCGTGCGATGAGCTGGGCGCCGCGCCTGCTCCATGCCTCTCGTCTCAGGGTGAACCGCGAGATCGTCGAGCAGGAAGCGCGCCACATCAGCGCCCTTGCGCATCAGGGCGAGCTTCTCACCCTCAAGGACCGGAAATCGCTCGAAGCCGGCGACGCCGAGCGGGAGGCCGCGGCGGCGCTGGAAAGGGTGAGGGCCGCGGCGCAGGTCGCGTTGCAGGAGAGGCAGCAGAGGGCCGCCCTGGCGCGCGAGATCATGCGCGGGCGCGAAGAACAGCGCCGGCACGAGAGGCAAAGAGAAGCCCGGCAACGGGCGCGCACGCGCAAACAGCGCGAGCGCGATGATTATGAGCTGGAGCGTTGATCCTCGCGGCCGCCGTCCTCGCCTGCGCGGCCAACGTTGCGCCGGCGACCCTCAACGCCATCGTCGCCGTCGAGAGCGGCGGCCGGCGATGGGTGCTGCACGACAACACCGCCGGCCGCCGCTATCACGCCCGCAGCCGGGCGCAAGCTGCCGCCTGGGCACGCTCTTTGATCGCGCGCGGCCATTCGGTCGATGTTGGACTCGGCCAGATCAACAGCGCGAACCTGCGCCGCTATGGCATCGATCCTGCCGCCGCGCTCGACCCCTGTACCAATCTCCGGCTCGCCGGGCGGATTCTGACCACCGATTACAGGGCCGCCGTGGTGCGCTGGCGGCCGGGACAAGGGGCCCTGCTCCACGCCCTCAGCGCCTATCACCACGGCTCGCTCATGCTCGATCCGGCCTACCTCGCCCGCTATCATGACCGTGGCGGCCGGTCCCTCGCGGTCGATGCCGCCGATCGCCCGGCGCCTGTCGGAGATCATCTTGTCTCCCCGGCGGCTGTCCGCATGCGCCAGGCCGCGCCTCGGATCGCGGCGCAGGATGATGCGGTTTACCGCCGGGCCGCGCTCGCCATCCCGATCCGCTGATCACCGATTTTCGAGCGGATTGGAGCATAGAAAGATAACGGAAATATCTATCGCGCCGGGCTGGCCGTGGACAACCTGCAAGACGATGTGGGGGGCTGGAGGTGGACTATCCGCTGCGCGGCAAGTTCGCCCGGGCGGCGCGCGAATTCGCGGTCTACATCGCCGGCAACGTGGACAGCATCATCAACTGCGGAGAGCGGTTCCGCGCCGGCGAGCGCATTTCGTCCGCCTTTGTCGAAGCGGCGGTCAATGCGGTGATCAGCAAACGCTTCGCCAAACGGCAGCAGATGCAATGGACGCCGCGGGGGCACCCTTGCTGCTCCAAATCCGGACACGGACCTTGGACGGCACGTTGCGGTCGCTCTTTGAGCGTTGACATCCCGGCCTTGCCAACGACGATGACATCGCCGCTCGTCAAGCCGGGGCAGCATAGGGTGACCCACGTTTTGGTATGCTCCCCATTCTGGGGGCAGTGCTCCCCCTATATCTTGTGGTCAGGAGAAACAGGTCCTCGTGCGCGAGATCGAGTCACCGTGCTGCCCGGCGCGGAAGATCCTGGTGCGACTCGCCCAGAATCCACTCGCGAAAGGCTGCCACCTTTGCCGCCGAGGTGCGGCGGCTCGTCAGCAGAAACCATGCGCTCTGCCCGGCCAAGCGAAGGGCGAAGGGGGCAACCAAGCGATTGCTCGCAAAGTCCCCGGAAAGAAAGGCGCTCCGGCCCATGGCAACGCCTGCGCCATGCGCGGCGGCTTCGACGGTAAGCGCGTAACTGTCGAATTTCGGGCCGCGCATCGGATCGATGCCGGTAACGCCCGCCGCTTCGAGCCATTGCCGCCAATCCCCGGGCGACGTCATGACATGGAGAAGCGTCTGTTCCCCCAACAGTTCCGGGGCGTGCGATCTGCCCGAGGGGAACAGTTTCGGGCTGGCAACCGGCATCAGATCGGCCCGCAACAGCTCATCGATCACCAGTTCGGTCGCGGCGCGCGCGGAAATCTCGCGCAATCCGGCCGGCAAGGCATCGAAATAGCGGACCGCGGCGTCGATGTTCTCGCTCGGCAGATCAAGCGAGCGCTGCGCGGTGAGCAGGCGGATCTCCAACTCGGGATGGAGGCCCATGAATGATTTGAGGCGCGGCACCAGCCATTTGAGCGCAAAATTCGGCTGCGTGCTGATCGTCAGCACGCGGCTGTCGGCCCGCCCGGCGATGCTGTCGAGGCCGAGGCTGATGCGCTCCAGCGCCTCGCCAAGCGTCGGCAGCAGAGCGAGTCCGGTGCCGGTGAGGCTGACGCCGCTGGCGCGCCGGCGGAACAGCGAATGCCCGAGCCAGCCTTCGAGGAGCTTGATCTGATGGCTGACCGCCGCCGGCGAGACGTTCAACTCCTCGGCAGCGCGCACAAAGCTTTGCAGCCGTGCGGCGGCCTCGAACGCCCGGCAGGCGTTCAGTGGCGGCAACGACCCCCGGGGCAACTGTACCTCCTCGGCTTGGCAGTGGGTGGCCCAGGATAAGGTTTTTGAGGCCCAGCCCTCAAAATAAATTGTGGCGCGGCCTTCCCGACGACTGCCAGAGTATCCGAACCGGCGCGATCCGTTCGACGACCGTTATGAGCGGGTCATGCCTCGCACCCGGAGCTGCGGCGACGGATCTTCCGGGACGACCAAAGGCCGGGCGCCGGCCGGGGCTGAGCACGATTTTTGGCAGGGTTTGCAGGGATCTCCAGGGAGAAAGACAATGGCCCGCAATGGCTATCTGATCATGGACAGCGACTTGCACATGATGGAACCGGATGATCTGTGGCTGCGCTATCTCGACGAACCCTATCGGTCCGCAAACCCGCCGCGCTTCTTTGGCGGTCAGCAGGAAAAGCTGGCGGAGAGCGCGGAGGACAAGGCCAACGCCGACACGATCATGGGGATGGAAGTGCAGGGGCTGGCGATCCCGGCCTTTGCCCGGGAGAGCGGAGCCACACTGTCGAGCCGCGCGTTGCGGCGCCGCAGCCGCGCCCGCCATCCGCATTTCACGGCGGCGCGGGCGCGCGGCTTTGATGGCGAGTCGACCTTGACCGCAATGGACATCGAAGGCATCGATGTTGCCGTCCTGTACGGCACGCGCGGCCGACAGATCCTGTGCCACGACGATCTCGCACCCGACTACGCCGCGGCGCTGGCACGCGCCTATAACAACTGGGCGGCCGACTACTGTAAGGCCGATCCGCAACGTCTCAAATTCGCCGCGCAGATCGCGATGCATGATGTGACGAGCGCGGCCGCCGAGGCGCGTCGCGCGGTCCGCGATTTGGGCGCCGTCGCCGTCATCGGCACGCCCAACCCGGTCCACGGTCAGCATCTCCACGACGACGCCTGCGAACCCCTGTGGGCGGTGCTCGAAGAGCTGGGCGTGCCGATCGGCTTTCACCCGACCGGCAACAGCTCGCTCAAGGACGATGCCGGGCAGCGCTATGTCGGGCATACCAATTTCCACCCGATTGCACATGCCATCCGCAACCCGGTCGAACTGATGGGGGCGATCGCCAGCCTGACGACGGGCGGCGTCCTCGATCGCCACCCGAAACTGCGCGCCGCCTTTCTCGAAGGGACGGCAGGCTGGCTCTACTGGTGGCTGTGGCGGCTTGACGACCAGTGGGAGAAATTCGGCCCCGGATGCGAGCGGCAATTGTCGATGCCACCGAGCGAGTATTTCAAGCGGCAGTGCTATATCGCGCTCGATGTGGATGAGGAGCCGGCCGTCGATGTCGTGGATAAGCTTGGCGCCGAATACTTTGTCGTCTCCAGCGACTATCCGCATTCGGACGGCGCCTTCCCGGAGGCGATGCAACAGTTCTTTGGTCTGCGGCTGGATGATGAGGCGCGGCGCAAGATCCTGTGGGACAATTGCGCCCGGCTTTATGCATTGCCGACCCCGGCGGCGCCGCTGACCCGCGAACACAGGACCGCCTCCGCCGCCGAGTAGACCCCCGGCCGCAACCCGCCGCCCCGGCCCGGACCGCAAAGCCGGGCCGGGGCGCGCGTGGTCCAGTGAAATAGAAGAGGGCACCATCAGAAATTAACCATCGCGCCTGGTCGCTATTATGATCCATGTCGACAACGACTCAGCTGCCATTGGCAGCAGGCTCACAGGATCTATGACGCCAGGACCCGATTCCTTGGCAGGGAGTTGTAGACCTGAACTTCCTAGGGATGATCCCGAAAGAACCAATTGCGGCGTGCGGAGTCGACATCGCGAAACATCACCAAACCTTGCCTTGGCCAATCAGGCCCTGAAAGGCGGTGGCCCCAAAAGCCCGTTTCGAAACAGCTCAAACCCGCTACACACAGAGACCCATGCCGCATGGAAGTGGCCATGTCCTTGATCGGTGGGGGGTGCTGAAACGGGCTTTTATGTCGGCGACCGTATTCGCGATCCTTGCGGCTCTCAGCGGGAGGTCACTATGAGGAATCTAACCCGCCGCACCATTCTCGCCGCCGCCCCGGCCGCGCTCGCCGTTACGGCGCTGCGGGCATTGACGAGTACGGCGTGCGCCGAGACTTCGGCGCTTTTGACGGCAGCACGGAAAGAGGGTCAAGTCACCTGGTACGTAAGCCAGCTCGATGACGTAACCGCGCATCTGGGCGCCAAGGCTTTTATGAAACGCTATCCCGGCGTTACCGTGAACACGATCCGGATGACCACGCAAGTTGCGTACCAACGCGTGCTGCAAGAGATCGCTCATAACGTTGTGGAATGCGACGTATTTAGTACTGCCGATGTCGGTCAGTACGTCAGATTGGAAAAGGCAGGTCGATTGGCGAAATATACCCCTCCAAACTCTGCTAAGCTCAGTAGACAATTTCAGAATTTTGATCCAAACGGTTACTATTACCCAACCACATCCGGTCTTGTCTTAATCGCCTATAACAACAAAAAGGTGTCTGAATCAGATGCACCCAAAAATTGGGATGATATAATAGAACCGAAATGGACGAACAAACTCACGGTCGGCAGCCCGCTTTTTGGAGCCTATGCGGGAAATTGGGCGATCTTAATGAACAAGTTATACGGGTGGAAATATTTCACACAATTGAAAAAGATCAATCCCTTGATCACCAGATCGATAATCGATACGGTAAGCTTTCTTAATTCTGGCGAACGTTGGGTATCTGTCAGTCCTTCCCCTACAGTACTGGAGAGTATCTCGCGTGGCAATCCTATAAAAATTGTTTATCCGAAAGAAGGTACAGTCTTGATGATTGTACCTTCATCGGTACTGGCAAAAGCACCGCATCCTAATGCTGGGCGTTTGTTTCTAAACTTTCTGATGAGCGTTGATTACCAGAGCCTCTTGCAGAAACGCTGGTATGAGCCGGTGCGCTCGGAAGTGCCTCCCTTGCCCGGTGTCAAACCACTAGCTGAGATCAAGACAGTGCACTTGAGTAGACAGACAGTCAACCTCGGGATCCCCGAGATCATTAAGAAATGGCGTGATCTTTTTGGTATATGATTTCGTCTATTTTCTGTCGTTTAATTTGCTTTGTAATCTCTTACCTATGTGAGATAACATGGTAGGGAGGACGCTTTGAGAATCATTTTCAACCCGCTCCGCGGTCTTTTGGTAGCGACGGTAATTACGACCCTTGCAGCTTTCACGAATACAGCGCACGCCGAAAACTCGGCACTGCTGGCAGCAGCTCGAAAGGAAGGCCAAGTCACTTGGTACGTAAGCCAGTTGGACAACGTGACCGCGCATCTGGGCGCCAACGCGTTCATGAAGCGCTACCCCGGCATTACCGTGAACACGATCCGGATGACCACACAGGTCGCGTATCAACGCGTGCTCCAAGATCTCGCTCATGGCATTGTCAATTGTGATGTATATAGTACAGCGGATGTAGGTCAGTATGTCAGATTGAAAAAAAAAGGTCGATTGGCTAAATATACTTCTCCAAACGCTGCAAAACTGAGCAAACCGTTTCAAAATTTTGATCCGGATGGTTACTATTACCCAACCTCATCAGGCCTTGTCATAATCGCCTACAACAAGAAAAAAGTCACTGCATCAGAAGCCCCGAAAAGCTGGAGTGATATAATACAACCAAAATGGACGAACAAGCTCACGATCGGCAGCCCGCTTTTTGGAGCATATGCAGGAAATTGGGCGGTCTTGATAGATAAACTATATGGATGGAAATATTTTACACAATTAAAAGAAATAATCCCTTGATCACTAGAGCGGGGGGAGACACGGTAAGCTTCCTAAATTCCGGTGAACGCTGGATATCCGTCAGCCCCTCTCCTCAGGTATTTGAGAGCATCGCACGAGGCAACCCCTTACAAGTCGTTTATCCAAAAGAAGGTGCAGTGCTGTTGATTGTACCCTCGGCAGTGCTAGCAAAAGCACCGCATCCGAATGCTGCCCGGCTATTCCTAAATTTTCTTATGAGCGTCGATTACCAGCGTCTCTTGCAGAAGCGCTGGTTCGAGCCTCTGCGCCCCGAAGTACCCCCGTTGCCCGGCGTTAAGCCGTTGACCGAGATCAAGACAGTGCACTTGAGCAGGCAGGCGGTCAACGTCGGGATCCCCAAGATCATCAAGAAGTGGCGCAATCTTTTCGGCACATGACCGCCTTGGTTTTCCGTCGATGATCTTGAGGCAAAGGCGACCCGGAGGAGAGCGGAATGGCTGACATCGCGACGGGTAAGGACGGTGTTACAGTCGGACGTGCCCGACTGATCGTGCGGTTGAGGCACTTCGATCCCTCGTTGCTCGCCCTCTGTGCCTTTGGTCTCGTGCTCGTCATGCTCGTCGTGAACCCGCTTGCTCGGCTCATCCTGACCGGCTTTACGGCCCAGGATACCGGCCGCTTCACGATCGCAAATTATATCACAGCCTATACCACGCTTCGGCACCTTCAGGCGCTGGGGAATTCTCTGCTTCTCGGGATCTGCGCGTCGGCATTGTGCGTTGTCTTTGCCGTTCCGATCGCGTGGGGAATATCGCGGACCGACATGCCGCTAAAGGGGTTGGTCCGCGCCCTGGTGCTTGGCGCATTTATCACCCCGTCCTATCTCGGAGCGATAGGATGGATGCTGCTCGCCGGCCCTAACGCGGGTTGGCTTAATCGAGCCGTGATTGCCCTTACGGGGGTGAAGCAAGGGCCATTTAATATTTTCAGCTTTCCAGGGGTCATATTTGTGGTTGCGATCTACTCATTCCCGTATATTTTTGTGTTTGCGACAGCAGCCCTGGAATTAATATCCTCTGAACTTGAAGAGGCGGCAGCCATTCTGGGTTCTGGAATGCTCCGTACAACCCTCAAAATAACACTGCCAATGGCGTTACCGGCGATTCTGGGAGGTGTCATCGTTACGTTTCTCGAGGCCATTTCATTGTTTGGCGCCCCTACAATGATTGGAGTACCTGCTCATGTCTATGTGATTACAACAGAACTCTGGCAAATGTTCTTTGAGGTTCCCTCTCAAGTCGGCGTAGCGGCAGCCTATGCAATGCCACTGCTGCTGGTCACGCTTATCTTATTCTGGTGGCAGCAGCGGATTGTCGGGCGCAGAGGCTATGCGTCTCTGACCGGTAAGGGTGGTGAGCGGCGTATCCTGGAGCTCGGTGGATTTCGCTGGGTATTACTCGGATACGCCCTGTTTGTGGTTAGCCTCCCTGTCATTCTCCCTTATCTGACTTTGGCACAAGCTGCGTTTTCCAAAGCATGGGGGCAAGGACTGAGCTTTGATAACTTCACGTTGAATAACTTTAAATTTATATTGTTTAATTTTCCTACAGGAATGCACTCAATACTTAATAGTATTGTTTATGCGGGAATTTCAGCTTCCTTTGCCATCGTACTTGCCTTGGTAATAGCCTATATTGTGGTAAGGCGCCTTATCCCATTCGGACGCATACTCAGCTTTCTTTGTTTGGCACCGTTCGTGATTCCAGGAATGGTGCTGGCAATTGGGTTTTATGCATCTTATACCCAACCGCCCATTCAGCTGTACGATACCATGTGGATCATGATCCTCGCCTTTACGACCCGGTTTCTGCCTATCGCTTATGCGTGTTCGGAAGCCGCCGTGCGCAGTGTCAATCCTGAAATGGAGGATGCCGTACGTATTCTGGGGGGAGGACGCCTTACCGCCTTGCGCCGCGTCGTTGCCCCGCTATTAAAAAGCGGCCTAATCGGAGCGTGGCTTCTCGTGTTTATCCCGGCAACAAAGGAGTTGGCATCTGCGATGTTTCTTTACGGGCCTAAAACCCAAACCATGTCGATTGTATTGTTCAACATGGTTGGCGATGGTGACTTCGAACAAATGTCAGCCTTTGGGCTTCTCCTCCTTGGATCAACAATTGCCTCTGTGATGATCGGCTACAAACTTCTTGGCCGAGATTTTATGTTGCGTAGAGGTTAAGAAATGCCAAAACTCGTGTTGCGCCACATCAGTAAGACGTTTGGCCTGACTCGGGCGGTCGATGATATCACTCTCGAACTCCAGCTCGGAGAGTTCGTGTCTCTTCTCGGACCATCGGGTTGCGGCAAAACAACAACGTTGAGAATGATTGCCGGTTTCATCAAGCCTTCCAGTGGTCTGATCGAAATGGACGGTCGGGTCCTCTCTTCAACCTCGTCATGCTTGCCGCCCGAACGTCGGCACATGTCGATGATTTTTCAAAGCTATGCGATTTGGCCGAACATGACTGTAGCCGCCAATGTCGCGTTTGGGCTAAAGCTGCGCAAATTATCAACGGTTGCAATACATGAGAAGGTCGATGCGGCTCTCGAAATGGTACGAATGAGGGAGCTGAAGGACCGCTATCCTGCCGAACTGTCGGGCGGGCAGCAGCAGCGGGTAGCACTGGCGCGTGCCATTGTGATTCAGCCAGAAGTTCTTCTGCTCGATGAACCTCTGTCAAATCTCGACGCCAATCTGCGCGAGGAGATGCGATTCGAGATCCGCCGACTACACAACGAGTTTCGGATAACCACCGTTTACGTTACCCATGATCAAGCCGAGGCGATGGTGACGTCCGATCGCATCGTTGTAATGAATGCGGGCCGTATCGAACAAGTCGACGACCCATTTACTCTTTATAACCGCCCACTAACGCGTTTCGTTGCAAACTTCATCGGGAGGACCAATCTCCTTACAGGCAGAATCAATGGAAAAGAGGTGGACTTCGACGGATTTTCCTTGCATGCTGACCTTCTACCCGCACCACCCAGCGGTTCCAGCCGGGAAGTTCTTTTTTCCATCCGCCCCCAGAATATCCACATCCACCGCGAGCAGCCTGCTGCGGGGAATGACCGGTGGTTGCTTCCAGGGCGGGTGGTGGACCGAGCATATCTCGGTGACTCCTGGGATTATCACATCGCCCCTGGCAACTCCAGAAAGTATGTCAGGGTGGTATCTTCGCCGGATCATGTCTTTGATCGCGAGCAACAGGTGTGGTTGGAGATCGATCCGGCGTTTGTGATCGCCATTCCGACATAGCGGTGTTTGCAATAAGTCAAAGGGCGCGCCTGGCCTGCCGGCCGCACACCATGACGGGAAGCATGCCAAAACGTGGAGCATCTCCTGACCGAGGGAGAAGGATCGTAAGACCCTCCGCCGAAGGCCGGCGGTTGTCCGCATGCGCCGCACCGTGCCCCGGATCGAGGCGCACGATGATGCGGTTTATCGCCGGGCCGCGCTCGCCATCGCGATCCGCTGATCACCGGCCCAACCCGCGGGCGCGCTCGCGTTGGCGGCGCCGCGCCCGCTTCTTCAGTTCCCGCTCCGCGTCCTCGTCGCCCGCATCGGCCTCACGCTCAAGGAACCGATCCCATGACAGGACCAGGTGCTTTTCCCGTGCCGCGCGCCGCTCGCGCCGCGATTGCTCGGCCAAGGCGGCGCGGTCCTGCCGCTGTCTGATCATCAGCGCCATCATCGAGTCGTGGCGCAACGGCCCGCCGGGGTTGATGATCCGTTCCTCTGCGAAGCGCCGCTCGTAGAACCGGCGCTGCTCGTCGGCGAGGCCGGCGATGCGCTCGGCAACCTCGCGAAGCGCTGCCTCCTGCTTGAGCCGCGCTGCTTCCCGCTCGGCTTCGTAATACTCATGGAGCGGGATCTTCTCTTCGGTGTAACCCCGCTCGGCTGCGCGCCGCTGGTGCAGCGCGAGCACCCGGCTGGCTTCCTTGTCGCCTTTGTCGGCCTCGTGCTTCAGCCACTCGCCCCATTCCGGCACTGGATGCGCTTGGCGCGCCTCGCCCGCTGCCGCCGCGCGCTCCGTCCATGCAGCCTCCCGCTCGGCCCTGTACCGATCGTAGAGCCTGCCGTTCGCGCGCGCCGGCACCAGCCGGGCGTTCATCTCGGCATACATCTGAAGCAGCTTTTCCCGATCCGCCCGCTGCTGCTCGGCCTTTTGCGCGGTGCGCTCGGCCGCGCGATCGACGGCCGGCGGCGGGGGTTCGGGCGCCTCGACCCGCGGCGCGATCCAGTCGAGCGTCGCCTCGCCGGCCCGGCGCAGAGCGGCACCAGCTCGCCCGAAGATGCCGCGGCACCAGTGCCGCTCCTGGCCGCGCTCTTGGCCGTCCGATGCTGTGTTCTCCAGCGCCGGGGCTTCCGATGCCCTCTCGGCTTCCAGCCTCTGTGCGGCCGCGCCCGGCGCTTCTGGTGCCCCCTGTTCGATCCCGCGGCGCCAGCCGTCAGGATCGCCGCTCTCGGCGGCTTCCTGCGCCTGGTCGAGTGAGCCGAAGCCCCGGCGAAGGCCGGGGGCCTGCCGTTCCCGCTCGGCACTGCGCGCGCCGTCTCGCGTCGCTTCCGCTGCCTTCTGCCGCTCGGCGCGCACTTTGGCGAGTTCGATGATCTCGGCCTCAAGGTGGCAGATCTCCTGCCCGATCGTCTCCCGCTCGGCATTGCATTCGGTGACCGCGCGATTGTGGTCGCCAAAGCGGGTGCGCCGGCCCTGCCGCTCTTCCCGCATGTCGCCGGGGCCGATGTGCCAGTGCGCCTCGCGCGCGCTGCCCTGCCGCTCATACGAGCGATGGTCGAGCCCGGCTTCGAACCCGTGCCGCGCCAAGTGCCGGTTCGCGACATGCCCCCAATTCTCGCGCAGATGGTCGAGATAATCGCTGCGCCCCAGATACCGCTCCTGCTGCTCCTTCGTCTTGTACGGCTTCATGCCGTGCTCGTCGACGCCGCGCGTCGAGATCAAGAGATGCGCGTGCAGGTTCCGATGGTCGCCCGCGCGGTCCGGCGCATGAATGGCAACCTGCACCACCCGCCCCTGCCGCGTGAACTCGCGGATATGGTCCTGGAGTACCCACACGTTCTGTTGCAGCGACAATTCGTGCGGCAGGCCGATGATGACGCTCTCCGCAAGCTGCGCCCGCGGGTGGTTCTCGGCGCGCTCCGCCTCGTTCCAGAACCGTTCGATGTTCTCCTTCCCGCGCGTCCACTCCGGCGCCCCCGGCGGGCCATAGAGACCCTCATAAAGCGGCGGGTCGCGGTCGGCCCCATGCCGGCCCTTGCGGCCGATGTAGTGCGAGGCTTCCGCGATCGCCGAGGCCCGCTCGTCATGGACATGTGCGCGTTCGTCATAGACCCGGTCGTGGACCTCGTCGCGGTACTCGGCGCGCGACATATAGGCCGCGCTCGCCACCACGCCCTTGCCGCCGCCGCGCCCCACCCGCGACATCGCATAATAGTAGATCGCCACAGCTGCGATCCGTCCCCGGCCTTGCCCGGCGCGGCGGATGCCACGCCCCGCCACTATTATAGTTGCGCCCACCAACGCTTCCGGTCAATCCATCCTCGCGATCTTGTGCCGCCGGCTTTGCCGTGTTGCGCGACACGAATAGGCTATGCTACCTCCACGCACCGGCCACGGTTCAGAGGGACGATCGCAAATGGACAAGCGCCGCTCGGATGAGGAATGCCTCGCCGCGTTGCAGCAGCGCATCGCGGCTTTGAGGGACCGGCAACGCGCCCTCAACCAGCGCCTCTCCGCAAAAGAGCGCAAGGCCCGCGCTCATGTCGGCATCGTCGCCGTGTGGGGAATCATCGACCATGCCGCGGCGCATCCCGAATCGGAGGTTGCGCGCGTGCTGATCCGGGTTCTCGAAGATCACCGCCGCACCCGGCCCGACGATAAGCCGGTGGCCGAATTGCTCGCCCGGCTGACGGCACCGGCCGCGAACCGAGAAGCCGCGGAATGAGTGCTGAAGACGATTTCTTTCTGATGGCCAACCTTCGCCCGGCGGAAACCAGGCTGCCGATGGGGGTCTGGGTCTCGGAACGCGGGCATCCCGCGGGTCAACCACCGGGTCAAGCCCGGTGGCTGAAGGCCTACCGCGGGCTAAAGGCCCACCGGCATGACCTGCGCATCAAGGTCAGCCAAACCCACGGCCTGCGAAGCGATCCCACAAACACGGCGACGGTTGCCGTCAGACCAACGGCGAGGCTGATCGCCGGACGGCTTTCTCCCGCCGATCTGCAAGCGGTCGCTCGGTGGGTCCAACCGAACCGCGATGCCATCCTCGATTATGGGGATAGCACGATCAGCACGGCGGAATTGCTCCAACGATTACAACCGCTGGCGCCGGTCCCCGGACTTGATCCGGGGATCACGCCGTGAACCGCGCCGATGCAGATCTGCCGCTACTCCCGCGCCGTGCGCCGCCGGCGCTCGGCCCCCCACTTTTCCTGCTTCAGTTTCCAGAGAGTACGGGCCAGGTGCAGCTCGCCGGACTCGAACCGTTTCACCATCCCACCAAAATACCCGCCGGGGCCGCTGGTGAAATGGCCCGGCGCTTTCGTCGACACGATGGCGAGGGCGACGGCGGCAGTGTCCCGGCCCATCCGCTGACAGGCATAGGCCCAGAGGGTGCGGTTGATCCCCATCTCGCCGGATAGCCATAGCGCGGCCTCGACAACCGCGGGCCAGGTTGCCTCAACAGACTGGGAGGACACATAGGGAGCAAGCCGGGGAGCCAACTCCACGAGGACGGCCGGGGTGATCTGCAATGCCTCGGGGAGCCTTCCGTGCTGTTTGGAAGAGCCGGGGGGGTCCTGGGGCGATGTCTCGGCCGGACTACTCTCCTGCCGAGCTGTTACTGTATGGCTTATGCCATTATCGTTTAAGGTTGTAGCTGTACTGTGGGGTTCGTTTCCGAGCCCCATGGGGCTCCAATCCACAGCTTTGATGAGCTGCCGGAGCAGCGCCTCGGCCTCCTCCCGGCGCCGCTCCAGGGCCTTCACAGCAAGCGCGAGCTCCTCCGAGCGGGTGCAGCCCTTCGCGGCTTTGACCAGCTCGGCCGTCTCCCGGATCAGTCGGTCGAGGGCGCCGGGGTCCTCTCCTTGCACGCCCAGCTCGTCAACCGCTTGCGCGACACCTTTGCGGGCGAGGGTGCAGCGGCGCCGCAGCTTGCCCATGCGCGCGCGTTCGGCCGCAGCCTCGGCGGCGATCTTGATAAACTCGGCATAGCGCAGGGCCAGGGGCGACAGGTCAAAGCCGTAAGCTTCCACGATGCGGCCCTGCGCGTCGCGCCGGCCGTAGCGCCGGCCCTGCGGATTGTCCCGGATCACAAAGATGCCGGCCTCGAACACGGCGCGGTTGAGCGCCTTCACCCGCGCCGGCGACAGCCCGAGAAACTCCGCCTCGCGCCGGGCCGAGGGCCAGGCGATCGGCCGGCTGCCCTCCTCCCAATCCGGCGGCCGGGTCATCTGCACCAGCCACGACACCAGCTTATAGGCGTCCCTCGGCAGGCCGAGGTAAGGCTCGGCCTCCTGAAAGGCGGCAAGGAAGGTGAACGGCTTGGCCGTGCCGTGCGGCAAGCCGGTGAAGCGGTCGGCCTGGTCGAGCCGGGCGCGCATGTCGAGGGTGATGCGCCGGGTGCCATGGGCACGAATCGGAACAGGGTGGGGGACGTCAGGTCGGAACAGTTCGGGCATGGCTTCTCCCTTGGGGGTTGCGGCTCAACCCACCCGGAAGCGGCCTGCCCTGGGCACACCTCACCCGTGGCAAGAAATCGGGTCTTGCAAAATCCGCGGCTTTCTGTAGGGTAGCGGTTGCTTAGACCTGCCGCCCTACGTGGGCCACGCTATACAAGCCCCCCGCTCGCGGGGGGTTTCGCGTTACCGGGCTCTGGTCGTCAGCCTCCGAAAGTGGTGCATGGCCGAATCCTTATTCGGCCTGTGGGTGAAATGCTGCGTCAAGAGTTGGCGGCTGGCAAGCTGGTGCCGCGCAAAAGGTAGAAACTCGGCGATCGTGCTCATACCCGTGCGAGGGCTCCGCACTAGCGCGCGCGGCCGGATTCGCGGGCAGGCCGT
>JBOHMF010000023.1:0-18330 GCA_050730055.1 Allostellaceae bacterium | reverse complement strand
GCCGACTCCGGAGAGCGGGCTCTTCGCACGCTCGCAGGTGATGGCCGACAAGCCGGTGACGGTTCGGCGCGAGCGGGTCGGGCGGCTTATCGGCCGCCTCGGCGGCAAGGAGATGGCCCGGCTCAACGTGGCCCTCGCGTTTGTCATGGGTCTCGCGGACTGAGAGCAGGCCGATCCGGCAAGCCTGTTCCGGCAGAACCGCTATCGCGCTGCGCACTATCGGACCTTTTCGCGGAATTTTACGGCGGATCGCGATGTTTGCCGTCAATGGGCGGACTCGCAACCGGAAGTTCGGCGAACGGAATGGATCACCTCATTGCGGACTCTCTGCTCGAATACCCGCGCGGCCCGATCGAGCCGCGTTACGGTCTCGATCGCCGCGGCACACCGCACGGGCCGTGGCGGCGGGCCTTGCGCCACACCATCCACTTTCTCGCCTATCATTTCATCCTGAAGCGGGGCGGTGTGACGGCGGCACGGGTGGCCGGTTTTCGCTTGCGCGTGCGGCCAACGGTTTTTCACCCGCGCTATTTCCTCACCAGCCAGTTTTTTGCCGCCTTTGTCGGAAACCTTGATCTTGCCGGCAAGCGGGTGGCTGATGTCGGCACCGGATCGGGCATTCTTGCCCTCGCCGCGGCACGCGCCGGCGCCCGCCAGGTCATCGCCCTCGATGTCAACCCGGCCGCGGCTGCAAACGCGGCCGAGAATGCGCGACTGAACGGATCGGACGGCCGGGTGATCGGCGTCGGCTCAAACCTGCTTTCGGCCACTCTGCCCGCGCCGCTGTTTGATGTCATCCTGTCGAGTCCGCCTTCCTTTCCGGGCGAGCCGCGCGATATCGCCGACCGGGCTTGGTATGCCGGCCCCGACTACCGGGACATCGCGGCACTGTTTGGTCAGGCGCGCGAGCGCCTCGCCCCGGGCGGACGCCTTTACCTGCTGCTGTCCTCGGATTCGGATCTCGATCTCCTGGGCCGGCTGATTGCGCGCGCCCGCTTTGTGGCGCGCCCGGTCGCCGAGCGATCGATCCTGATCGAGTCGCTGATCGTTTATGAGTTGCGCGCCGACTGAGCGCGCCGGGTCGCCGGCCAAGGGCTGGCCGTTACGAGGGGTTGCCGGAGCTGGGCGCGGCGATCCGGTCGGCCTTCCGGTTCAGCGCTGCAATCAGGCCGAGGACGCCGCTTTTTTCCAGGATGCCGGCGAATTCGGAGCGATGCGTGGCAAGCGTGCTGATCGTGCCGTTGAGATAGACATCGGCGATCTGCCACGATCCGCCGTGCCGGCGCATCAGATAATCGATGCTGACCGGTGTGCCGTCGGCCCGGACGATCTCGCTGTTGACAACAAGACCGGAGGCGGCCGGCCGCTCGCTGATGACGCGCAGCTGTTCGCCCGCATAATGATCAAAGCGATCGGCATAGACCGCCGACATGTAGCGCCCAAAGGCGCGGATGAGTTGCTGCCGCTGATCGGCCGACAGACTGCTCCAGGCCGGGCCGACCTCCATCTGCGTCATCAACGGCAGGTCAAAGGTCTGCCGGATGACGGGTGCGAGGCGCGCATAGCGACCGCTTTCGCCGAGAGACCGCGCATTCTTCATCGTGCCGAGCAGAACGGCATAGAATTCGCGCACGGTGTCGCCGCCACTCGCCGGCAGCGCCGCCGCGGGCCGGGCGGGTGCGACCAGCGCCAGCGGCGCCAAGAGTGCCAGGAGGGCGAGCCACAACCGATATGTCCGGAAGCCGCTTTTCATTGTGCGATCCTGCGCTGCGGCGCGAGAGGGTATCGTGCCCGCGATCGATCAAGATTCCGTTGCCGCTGCGGACCCGGACCGGCTGACCGGACATGCCATCGAGCTTTGACCTTCTTGCGCTGCTGCTGGCGCTGGCCGGCCTCCTCGGCTATCTGAACCGGCGGTTTTTGCGGCTGCCGCTGACTGTCGGCCTCTTGGTGCTGGCCCTCCTGGGATCGGTCGCGGTTATCGGCCTCAACGCGGCGGTGCCGCAACTCGCCCTGCGCGCGGCGATCCGCCACCTGCTCGGGCAGGTCGATCTGCCGGCGGCCCTGCTCAACGGGTTCTTGAGCTTTCTGTTGTTCGCCGGCGCGCTACAGGTCGATCTCGGCGACCTCCTTGCCGGAAAATGGACAGTTCTGGCGCTGGCCACGATCGGGACGATCCTCTCGACCGGTCTTGTCGCCGGCGCGCTCTACGGCATCGCGACGGCATTCGCCCTCGGTCTGCCGCTCGCCTGGTGCCTGGTCTTTGGCGCCCTGATCTCGCCGACCGATCCGGTTGCGGTGCTGCTGGCGCTGAAGCGGGTCGGCATTTCGCGCGAATTGCAGACAATCATCGCCGGCGAGAGCCTGTTCAATGACGGAGTCGGCGTCGTCCTGTTCACGCTGGCATTGTCGCTGGCAACCGCAGCGGGAGGCGCCTTCTCGGGTCCGCTCAAGATTGCCGAGCTGTTTCTGCGGGCGGCGGGCGGCGGCGGCTTGCTCGGCCTCGCCTGCGGTTTTGTCGCCTTTCTGATGATGCGCAGCATCGACGATTACCCGGTCGAGCTGATCATCTCGCTGGCCCTCGTGACGGGGACCTACAGCCTGGCCGGGAGGCTCGGCGTATCGGGGCCGGTCGCGGTCGTCGTCGCCGGCCTCCTGATCGGCAATCAGGGGATGGAGTTGGCGATGAGCGCCACCACCCGCGCCAACCTCGAAACCTTCTGGCTTCTGGTCGATGACATCCTCAATGCCCTGTTGTTTCTCTTGATCGGGCTCGAATTCGCCGCCCTCCAACTCGACGGGAGCGCGCTCCTGGCGATGCTGGCGATGATCCCGATCGTGCTGGCGCTGCGCTGGCTGAGCGTCGCCCTTTCGGCCCTGCCGCTGAGCCGCCGGCTCCCGGCCCGTTTCGGGTCCTTTGCCGTGCTGACCTGGGGCGGACTCAGGGGCGGGCTATCGGTCGCCATGGCGCTCTCGCTGCCGGCGGGTCCCTACCGGGCGCCGATCTTGACCATCACTTACGGCATCGTGGTGTTCTCGATTGTCGTTCAGGGACTCAGTCTGGAATGGGTAGCACGCCGCACCCTGCCGCACGCCCGCATCGCGATGCCGGCCGAGGACGGCTGAGCTCCCGGGGCGCGGGAGTATCGGACAGAGCAAAAACCCGATGCCGGACCCCTTGCCAAGGGTACAATGAGGCATGAACCGGCGGCGGCTTTACGAAATGCTCGGCCCGGACGGCACGGGCGCCGCCGCCCGGCTGTTTCGCGCCGCTCATCATGCCCTGGTGGCCACCGGAACGGGCGTCATTCTGGCCGACAGCGTGCCGTCGCTGCGGCAGGATCACGGAGTGCTGCTGGCTGCCCTGTTCGGTCTTGTCGCGGCCTGTTTTGTCATCGAGTACGCTTGTCGGCTTGCCGTCGCCCCGGCTGCGCCTGCCGCCCGCCACTCTTCGCCTGCCCGCGCGCGGCTCTCCTGGACCTTCTCGCCCGACGGCGCCGTCGATCTCCTGGGCGCTGCGGGAGGGATCATCGGCCTCGCATTTGGCGGCGATGCGCTCTTGTGCGGTCTGGTCTGGCTGTTCAAACTGGTCCGCTACACGCCGGGGCTGGTCAGGCTGGGCGCTGTCGTCAGCCGCGCACATCGCGCTCTCCTGTCGCTGCTGCTCGCTCTCGGCGTTGTTCTCGTCATTGCGGCGAGCCTGGCCTTTCTGTTTGAGCGTGCGGCGCAGCCAAAGGTGTTCGGCTCGGTTCCGGCAGCCTTGTGGTGGGCGATCGTGACCGTGACGACGACCGGCTATGGCGATGTCGTCCCGCACACCCCCTTTGGGCGCGCCTTGGCCGGGCTGGTCATGGTCGGCGGCATTCTGGTGCTGGCCTTGCTGGCCGGCATTCTTGCCAGCGGCTACGCCGACGAGATGCGCCGGCACGCCTTTCTCAATACCTGGAGGGTGGTCGCCAAGCTGCCCTTTTTCCAGCAGGTCGGGGCGCCGATCATCGCCGATGTCGCGCGCCTGCTGCGGCCGCGGGACTACCCGCCGGGAGCGGTCATCTGCCGCCGCGGCGAACCCGGCGACTGCATGTATTTCATCGCCTCCGGTGCGGTCGAGATCCGGTTGACCCCGGCGCCGCTGCGCCTCGGCAGCGAGGAATTCTTTGGCGAGATTGCGCTCCTGGCCGGCATTCCGCGCACCGCGACAGTCGTTGCCACCGAACCTTGCACCCTGCTGCGGCTCGACATCGCCGATTTTCACGACCTCCTGGCGCACCAACCGGAACTGGCCCGCGTCATCCGGCGGGAGGCCGAGCGCCGGCTCGGCATCGAACCTGCGCTGCTCGGCCCCGAACCCGCCGCCTGATCCCGCGATCCTGCCGCGGCCGCCGCAGCGCCGGCTTTCGCCGGGGTGGGCTTTCGCCTAAGCTCGCCCTCCTCCACGCCGCACAAGGAAAGCCGCCAATGCCCTACGCCTATGTCGTGCAGATGGATATCCCGCAGCACCTCGAAGCCGAGTTCAACCGCATCTATGACGAGGACCATATCCCGACGATCCTCAAGGTGCCCGGAGTGCGCTCCTGCGCCCGCTATCGGCTGGAACACTCGACCGACCAGACGATGCCGCGCTATGTCGCGATCTACGAGATCGACAATCCCCAGGTGATCGAGGGCCGGGCCTGGCTTGAAGCGATCGATCTCGGCGAATGGAAGCCGAAGATCCGACCGCACACGACCAACCGTCGGCACAGCGTCTTTGAACGCATCGCCTGAAAGGGAGAGAGCGATGTCGCACCTCTTTTTTGTCGAGCTCGACATCCCGGCCGAGCACGAGGCCGAATTCAACCGCGTCTATGACGCGGAGCACTATCCGACCCTGTCCAAGGTGCCGGGTGTCCTGCGGGCGGAGCGCTATCGTCTCGACCATTCGAGCCATCCGAGGATGGCGCGCTATCTGACGCTCTACGAGGTTGAGACGCCCGCCGTGCTGGAGAGTCAAGCCTGGCAAAAAGCTGCCGAATTTGGCGATTGGATCAGAAAGATCCGGCCGCTTTTGACGACCCGCCAGCACAGCGTCTTTGAACGCATCGCCTGAAGGGAGATCCTCGATGATCCACATTGTCGCCATCATCACCGCCAAGCCGGGTCTGCGCGGGCAGATCCTCGACGCCTTTCGCGCCAACATGCCGGCCGTCCACGCCGAAAAGGGCTGCATCGAATACGGGCCGGCGATTGACGCCGAAGGTGCCGGCAGCTTTCAGACCAAATTCGGCCCCGACACCTTTGTCGTCATCGAGAAATGGGAGAGCCTCGACGCGCTGAAGGCGCACGGCGCCTCGCCGCACATGGCCGCCTATGCTGCAAAAACCCGCGACATGATCCAAAGCCGCGTGATCCACGTCCTGTCGCCGGCCTGAGAGAACCTGTCATTGCGAGGAGCGCCAGGCGACGAAGCAATCTCGGCGCATTGACCCAGCCTGTACGAGATTGCTTCGCGGAGTTTATCCTCGGGCCGCGCTTCGCGCGGACCCGTGGGCTCGCAATGACATCAATCATGCTTACGCGAGCAGGTGAAACCGGAAGGAGAGATCGATGCAGGTGATGGATGCGATTGCCGAGATCCTGAAGCGCGAGGGCGTCTCGACCCTGTTCTGCTTTCCGACAACGCCGATCATCGAGGCAGCGGTCGCCGCCGGCATCCGGCCGATCATCTGCCGGCAGGAGCGGGTCGGCGTGCACATGGCCGACGGCTTTGCCCGCGTCAAAAACGGCCGCCCGCCCGGGGTCTTTGCGATGCAATACGGCCCGGGCGCGGAGAACGCCTTTGCCGGCGTCGCCACCGCCTATTCCGACTCGAGTCCGGTCCTGTTTCTGCCGCTCGGCCATCCGCGCGAGACAGCGCAGCTTTTCCCGATGTTCAGGTCTTCGCGCACCTATGCCTCGGTGACCAAGTCGGTCGAGGAGGTCATTCTTCCCCATGAGGTCGGGAACGTGATGCGGCGCGCCTTCAACGCCCTCAAAAACGGGCGCAGCGGGCCGGCCATGGTCGAGATCCCGGTCGATGTCGTCGGCCATGAACTGGGTGACGGCGCGATCGCCTATCATCCCGTCCGCGCCGCCCGCTCGCAGGGCGATGCGCGCGACATCGATGAGGCCGCTCGCCTCCTGGTCGAGGCCCGCGTTCCGATGATCCTCGCCGGTCAGGGCATCTTTTATGCCGAGGCGACGGCGGAACTCGTGAGGCTCGCCGAATTCTTGCAGATCCCGGTGATGACGACGATCGACGGCAAGAGCGCCTTTCCCGAGGACCACGCGCTGTCACTGGGACCCGGCGGCGGCTCCTTTACCGGGCACGGCCGGCATATCCTGCACAAATCCGATCTTGTCCTCGTGGTCGGCAGCAGTCTGACGCGGCACGGGGTGACAACGCCGGCGATCCCGTCGGGCAAGACATACATCCATGCCACCAATGACGCCCGCGACCTGTACAAATCGACAGCGATCGATGTGCCGATCCTGGGCGATGCCAAACTCGTTCTGGCGCAGCTCGCGGAGGCCGTGCGCGATCGCCTCGGGGGACGCGCGCGCGGCCCCGAGATGGCGGCGGAGATCGAAAAGGGGCGCGCGGCATGGCTCGCCCGCTGGCAGCCAAAACTGCGCTCCGACGAAAGCCCGATCAATCCTTACCGGGTGATCTCCGAATTCATGCGGGTCGTCGATCCGGCCGAGGCGATCGTCACCCACGACTCGGGCAGCCCGCGCGAGCAGCTTCACCCGTTCTACCGGGCGACGCGCCCCCGCGGCTATCTCGGCTGGGGCAAGTCGCACCAGCTCGGCACCGGGCTGGGTCTCGCGATCGGCGCCAAGATCGCCGCGCCCGACAAGTTCTGCGTCAACTTCATGGGCGACGCCGCCTTTGGCATGACCGGTCTCGATTTTGAGACGGCGGTGCGCTGCGGCATCCCGATCTGCACGGTCGTTCTCAACAATTCGACAATGGCGATCGAGACGCAGGCGATGCGGCTGTCGCACGAGCGCCACAACGCGCGCAATCTTGGCGGCAATTATGCGGCGATCGCGCGCGAACTCGGCGGCTGGAGCGAGCGGGTCGAAGACCCGGGCGAGATCGCCGCAGCGATCGGGCGCGCCCGCCGGCAGACCGAGGAAGGCCGGGCGGCGCTCATCGAATTCATCACCAGCCAGGAGCAGGGGTTCTCGCACCGCCGCGGCGCCGCGGAGTAAAGCCCCTCACCCCAGCCCTCTCCCCGCAAGCGGGGAGAGGGAGGGACCCGCGCTGAAGGCGCGGGAGGGTGAGGGGCCTATCCCGGCAGCTTGTCGCCGTCGGGCAGCGGCGGCACGTCAAAGGCGTTGACCATACCCGACAGGAACGAGAAGTAGTTGATCGCTGCGGTCAATTCGACCATCCAGCGGGCGCCGTGCCGATCATTGAGGGCATCGAACAGAGCCTCTTCGGCGCGGTTGGTGCGCATCAACTGCCGCGTATAGAGGATGATGTCGCGCTCGTCGACCGCGAGTGCGGCGGGATCGCCCTTGGCGCGCAAGAGGTCGATCGTCGTCTCGGGCACGCCGTTGCGCCGGGCCGCGCCGACCTGTGCGGCCCAGACATAGGCCGCCTCGCGCTCCCGCACGGCCGCAAGGATCGCCAGCGAGCGCGGTCTCGGCTCGACGACGCTCTTCTCGCGGAAGAAGGTGACAAAAGGCAGCACACGCTCAGCCAGTTCCGGGCTGTGCAAGAGGATGCTGAACGGTCCGCGCACCTGGCCAAAGACCTTGAGCACGGCATCGACGGCGTCTTGATGCTCAGCGGCAACATCGGTCTTGCCGCCGACCGGCGGTATTCTCGGCATGATCCCCCTCGCTACGGATGCGGGTAAGCCCGGAGCCGCGGCAGAGCGGATCAGGCGGCGCGCCGGGCGACGCCCTTTTCTTCCATGAGCTGCTGCAATTCGCCGGTCTCAAACATCTCGCGGATGATGTCGCAGCCGCCGACAAACTCGCCCTTGACATAGAGCTGCGGGATTGTCGGCCAGTTTGAGAACTCCTTGACGCCCTGGCGGATCGCCGGATCGGCGAGCACGTCGATGCCTTTGAACTTGACGCCGAGATGCGAGAGGATCTGGACCACCGCCGCGGAAAAGCCGCACTGTGGAAAGACCGGCGTGCCCTTCATAAAGAGCACGACCGGGGTGTCGGTGATATCCTGGCTGATGCGTTCCCTAACCATGTCGTCCATCGGATGATCCTCGCTCAAGGGTCTGGATGAAGGTGTCGTGGTCGCGCCGCCGGTTCAATCCTCCGGCGCCGCGGTCTGCAAGGCGAGCGCATGGAGTTCGTTGCCCATGCGGCCGCGCAGGGCCTGATAGACCATCTGATGCTGCTGGACGCGCGACTTGCCGCGAAAGGCGCCGGAGACGATGTGGGCGGCATAGTGGTCGCCGTCGCCGCGCAGATCCTCGATCGACACCTGCGCGTCGGGCAGGCTCTCCTTGATCAGCCGTTCGATCGCCGCCGCATCCATCGCCATCGACCGATCTCCGCTTCAGCCCTGCGCCATGATGCCCGGCAGCCACCCTTCATGCGCGGCCCGCAGCACCTTGATCGATATGGCACCGGTGTCGGGAAGTGTCAATTCGGCGCCGCCGACCGTGCCGACGAGGCGAGCCGCAACGCCGGCTTTGCGCGCCGCGGCGAGGATCGCCTCGGGTTCGCCGGTCTCGACCAGATAGCGCGCCTGATCCTCACCAAACAGAAAGGCGTGGCGTGGCGGTTCCGCCGGCAGCGGGGCGAGGGCGACGCCGCGCCCGCCCGCCAGCGCCATTTCGGCCACGGCGACCAGAAACCCGCCATCGGACAGATCGTGGCAGGCCGCGATCCGGCCGCCGAGGATCAGAGCGCGGGCAAAATCGCCGTTCTTCTTCTCGGCGGTGAGATCGACGGGCGGCGGCGCACCTTCCGTGCGTCTCTCGATTTCGCGCAGATAGAGCGATGCGCCGAGATGGCCCTTTGTCTCGCCGACAAGGATCAGCCCGTCGCCGTCGCGTTTCAGCGCGAGATCGACCGCCTGCCGCGCATCCTGCAAGAGGCCGACGCCGCCGATCACCGGGGTCGGCAGGATCGCCCGCCCGCTCGTCTCATTGTAGAGCGAGACATTGCCCGAGACGACCGGGTAGGCGAGCGCGAGGCACGCCTCGCGCATCCCCTCGATCGCACCGGCAAATTCGCCCATGATCTCGGGCCGCTCGGGATTGCCAAAATTCATGCAGTCGCTGAGCGCCAGCGGCAGAGCGCCCACCGCGGTCAGATTGCGCCAGCTCTCGGCGACGGCCTGTTTGCCGCCCTCGACGGGATCGGCGCGGCAATAGCGCGGCGTGCAGTCGGTGGCGAGCGCCAGCGCCTTTGTCCCGCCCGGCACGCGCACCACGGCGGCGTCGCCGCCCGGGCGCTTGACGGTGTTGCCCTGGACGAGATGATCGTACTGCTCCCAGATCCAGCGCTTGGCGGCAAGGCTCGGGGTCGCGAGCAGCTTTTCGAGAGATGCGAGCGGATCGCGCTCGGGCAGCGCGGCAGGATTGATCGCCGGTTCGGGATCACGCCAACGCCACGCCCGCTCATAGACCGGCGCTTCGCCGACCAGGGGGCCGATCGGGATGTCGGCGACGGTCTCTCCGTGCATGCGCAAAGCCAGACGGCCGGCATCGGTGACATGGCCGATCACCGCAAAATCCAGCTCCCACTTGGCAAAGACCCGCCGCGCCTCCGCTTCGCGTTCGGGCGCGAGGATCATCAGCATCCGTTCCTGGCTCTCGCTCAGCATGATCTCGTAGGGGGTCATGCCGCTCTCGCGCACCGGCACGAGGTCGAGATCGAGCGCGATGCCAAGACCGCCCTTGCCGGCCATCTCGACCGCCGAGGAGGTCAGCCCAGCCGCCCCCATGTCCTGGATCGCGACGATCGCCTCGCCTTTCATCAGTTCGAGACAGGCTTCGATCAGGAGCTTTTCGGTCAAGGGATCACCGACCTGCACGGTCGGCCGCTGTTCGCCGGCATCGGTGCCAAATTCGGCCGAGGCCATCGTCGCGCCGTGGATGCCGTCGCGCCCGGTCCTGGCGCCGACAGTGACGACCGGGTTGCCCGGCCCCGCCGCCGCCGAAGTGAAGATGCGGTCGGCGCGCGCGAGGCCGACGCACATCGCGTTGACCAGGATGTTGCCGTCATAGGCCGGGTCGAAATCGCACTCGCCGCCGACCGTCGGCACGCCGACGCAATTGCCATAGCCACCGATCCCGGCGACGACGCCGGCGACAAGGTGTCGGGTCTTCGGGTGGTCCGGGCTGCCAAAGCGTAAGCTGTCGAGAAGCGCGATCGGCCGCGCCCCCATCGTGAACACGTCGCGCAGAATCCCACCAACCCCGGTCGCCGCGCCCTGATAAGGCTCGATAAAGGACGGGTGGTTGTGGCTCTCGATCTTGAAGACGACCGCCTCGCCGTCACCGATCTCGACGACCCCGGCGTTCTCGCCGGGACCATAAAGGACGCGCGGCCCCGCGGTCGGCAACCGCTTCAGCCAGACCTTTGAGGATTTGTACGAGCAGTGCTCGCTCCACATCGCCGAAAAGATGCCGAGTTCGACAAGGCTCGGCAGGCGTCCGAGGATCGCGCAGGCGTGCTCGAATTCTTCTGGGCTCAGCCCGTGCTCGGCCGCCAGTTCGGGGGTGACGTTGCGTTCGTTCACGCCAGCGCGCCGGCAAGACCGGAAAAGAAGGCGCAGCCGTCGGTCGAGCCGAGGAGCGGGTCGGTGGCGTTCTCGGGGTGCGGCATCAATCCGAGGACGGTGCGGGTCTCGTTGAAGATGCCGGCGATCGCGCGCGCCGAGCCGTTGAAGTTTTCTTCGTCTCCCAACGCGCCGTCCGCGCCGCAATAGCGAAACGCGACGCGCCCCTCATCTTCCAGCCGGTCGAGCATGTCGGGATCGGCCGTGTAGGCGCCGTCGTGATGGGCGACCGGCACGCGGATCGTTTTTCCCTGCTCGTACCCGCAGGTGAAGAGGGTCTGGTTGTTTTCCACGCGCAGATGCACGTCGCGACAGGTGAAAGAAAGAGAACGGTTTGGCAATAAGGCGCCGGGCAGCATCCCGGCCTCGGTCAGGATCTGAAACCCGTTGCAGATGCCGAGGACCGGCGTGCCGTGCTCGGCCGCGCGGCGCACCGCGCCCATGATCGGCGAATGCGCCGCCATTGCGCCGGGGCGCAGATAGTCGCCGTAGGCAAAACCGCCGGGCAGCACGACCAGATCGACCGCTGGCAGATCCGCATCGCGATGCCAGATGCGCAGCGGCTCATGCCCGGTGACGCGCAAGAGCGCGGCGACGAGATCGCGCTCGCGGTTTGATCCAGGAAAGAGAATGACGGCAGATTTCATGTCTTCTGTAACATCAGACCGTAGGGTGGATTAAGCAGTGCGAAGCCCACCATCATGGGCGCGAAAATGATGGGTTTCGCTCCGCTCAACCCATCCTACTCAAGTTCGATGGCATAATTTTCGATGACCGGGTTGGCGAGAAGCTCCTTGCACATCGCCTCGACCCGGGCGCGCGCGGCGGCAGGATCGCTCTCGGCAAGTTCGAGTTCGATCAGCTTGCCCTGGCGCACCTCGCCGACCCCGGCAAAGCCCAGCGCGGCAAGCGCATTGCCGATGGCTTTCCCTTGCGGGTCGAGCACACCCGGCTTCAGCCTCACTTCGACGCGCGCCTTCATGCCGGCCTTCATATAACAATCATAAGCGGAGGCCACAATCGCCGCCCCTCATCCGAGGTCGATAGCGCGCCACGGCGCGGGCTGCGGCAGCCATTCGGCAGTGCGAAAAACCGGTTTCAGCGCCGGCTCCTCGCGGGTCGGCAAGGCCAGCAGCGCGCTCGACACGGTGGCAAAGGCGCCATGCGTGCGAAATCGCAGCGCCGCCTCGGCCGGCTCTCCGGGCGGCGCCTCATCGTCGGCGAGAAGGTTCTCCCAGGCGGTCCAGCCGCCCCGCTCCGGGTCGGGAACCGGGGCGGCGCGAAAGCGCGGCGCCGCCAGCGCGAGCCGCCGCGTCGCGCGATCGTCCCCGGGATCATCGACGAGATCGCCGGCGGCGATCAGCGACAATCCTTCCTTCAGCGGGTGTACATCGATTCGCCCTTCGCCGGCGTGGCGCAGCCAGAAGCCGTCGCGGCTGTCGGCGAGGATCAGGTTGAAGCTGCGATAGGCGGCAGGATCGAGGGCGGAAAGCGCCGCCGTCGCGTCGGCCGCATCGGCATGGTCGAGCGCTTCGAGCACCAGTTCGCCGCGCGAGCGGCGGCCGGGCAGGGGCCCCAGCGAGCCGGTCCGGTTGAGCACGGCGGCGGCGACGCCCCAGTCGTTGACGCCAAGCCATGAGCCGCCGGCGAGCACGTCGAGACCGGCCACCACTTCCGGCCGGTCCGGCCAATGGCGCGCCGGCGGGCGCGCCGGGCGCTCGATCATCTCGTCGCGGTTGGCCCCGATCAGCACCGGCCAGCGGTGCCCGGGCCGGCGCAGGATTATAAGGGTGCACATGCGCGCATCGCCGCTCCGCGCCGATCTCGCTTATAATGAGAGAATGGGAACGGCCAGACGCTCCGGCGCGGGGCGAGGGGTGAGAAGACCATGACCACCTTTGACGAACGCGAACGGGAATTCGAGGCCCGTTTCAAGCACGACGAGGAGTTCCGCTTCAAGGTCGCCGCCCGGCGCAACCATCTCTTCGGGCTGTGGGCGGCAACGCATATGGGCCTTTCCGGCGAGAGCGCCGAAGCCTATGCCAAGGAGGTCGTCAATGCCGAATTCGCCCCCGGCGGCGACCGCAATGTCGTCGCCAAGGTCGCCGCCGATCTCGGCCCCCGCGACGCGGCGATGACAGCGGAGCGCCTGCGCTTTGAGTTCGAGCACTTCGCCGAGCAGGCCAAGCGGCAATTGATGAAGGAGTAGCGCGCTGGTGCGCGGGCTCCCCGGGACTACACCGGCCGGCCGCCCTTGACCGTGACACGGTGGCCGGAGCGCGTGTGCGGCCAGTAATCCCACATCGCGTGGTGCTGGACGCAGCGGTTGTCCCAGAAGGCGATCGAGTTCTCGCGCCAGCGGAAGCGGCACTGGAACAGCGGATTGGCCATGTGCTCAAAGAGGTAGCGCAGAATCGCCTCGCTCTCGTCGCGCGGAATGCCGAGGATGCGCCGGGTGAACCCCTTGTTGACATAGAGGGTCTTCTGCCCGGTCACGGGGTGGGTGCGGACCACCGGGTGCTCGGCCTGCGGGTAGCCCAGCTTGTCGGCGACGCCAAAATTGGCATACATCCCGCGGTAATGCTCGCCGGTATGAAGGGCCGTGAGGCCGTCGAGATAGGTCTTCATGCGTTCGGAGAGCGCTTCATAGGCGGCGTACATGCTGGCGAACAGGGTGTCGCCGCCTTTTGGCGGACATTGCCTTATATAGAGGATGCTCCCCATCGGCGGCTCGGGGTCGCAGGACACGTCGCTGTGCCAGCCCTCGCCGTTGGCGCGCGGGCTGTCCTTGTCGGCATGGATGATCATCAGCTCCGGATGGCCCTTCTCGTGCGGGGCGGCCGGGTGGATGTGGAGATCGCCAAACAGCCGGCCAAACGCCATGTGCTGTTCCGGGCTCAAGTGCTGATCGCGGAAGAAGATGACAAGGTTTTCGGCGAGCGCGCGGTGCAATTCATCGATCGTCCGGTTGCCGAGCGGGCGCGCCAGATCGACCCCGCCCACTTCGGCGCCGATGATCGGGGTCAGCTTGTCGAGGGTGAGCGTCTCATAGGGCGCTGCCTCGGGAGCCGCGTGCTTGTAGCGCGGGCCGCTGTTGCCGGTAAGCGATGTCATTGCCTTCTCGCGCGTTGTCGTGTTGGGCCGGGCGGAAGACTATCCCTTTGTCGCGATCCCTGCACGCTGCACTCCTGCAGGGCTGAGCCGCCCCGCCGGCAAGGCGGTGCGCGCACGCGTTAACGGAGCGGGAGACACCATGGCGAGGTCGCTGCGCACCCGGTTTCTGGAGACGCTGCGTGCCCGCCTCGGCGGCGAGAAGCTGCCGTTGCGCATTATCTTCTGGGACGGGGAAGCCTTTGATTTTGCGGCGGCGCCAAGGGTCACGCTGACGCTCGCCTCGCGGCGCCTCATCCGGCGTTTTCTCCTGGGCGATATCGACGGGCTCGGGGCCGCCTATGTGAAGGGTGAGATCGGGGTCGAGGGTCGGATCGAGGATGTGCTGGCGATCGGCATCCGCATCGCCGAGCGGCTCGGCGCCTCGCCGGCCCTGCGGCGGATCGGACAGGTCGGGGCGCTCATGCCGCGCCGGCGATTTCGCCACACGCGCCAACGCGACGCTGAGGCGGTGGGCTATCACTATGATGTCTCGAACGATTTCTACCGCCTGTGGCTCGACCGCAACATGGTCTATTCCTGCGCCTATTTTGCGACCGGCGAGGAGGATCTCGACACCGCGCAGGAGCAGAAGCTCGACCACCTGTGCCGGAAATTGCGCCTCAAGCCGGGTGAGCGGCTTCTCGACATCGGCTGCGGCTGGGGCGGTCTCCTCAACTGGGCGGCGACGCGCTACGGCATCACCGGCGTCGGTGTCACCGTAAGCGAGCGGCAGCGGGCCTATGCGGCCGAATGGACCGAAAAGGCCGGTCTTGCCCGGCAGGTCGAGATCCGGCTTCAGGATTATCGCGAGATCGCCGACGCGGGCGACTTTGACAAGATCGTCTCGGTCGGCATGTACGAGCATGTCGGGATCGCCAATCTGCCGCATTATTTTGGTGTGATCGGCCGGCTGCTGCGGCCGGGCGGGATCGCTCTCAACCACGGCATCACCGCGGGCGACCGCGACGGTCGCGCGCAGGGTCCGCCGGGCGGCGGGTTTATCGATCGCTTTGTTTTTCCCGGCGGCGCGGTGCCGCACATCTCGCGCGTGCTCTATGAGGTCGCCGGAGCCGGGCTCGAAATCCTTGATGTCGAGGATCTGCGGCCGCATTACCCGCAGACGTTGGCGCGCTGGGTGGCCCGGCTCGAAGCCGCGCGCGAAGCGGCGATCGCCGCCGCCGGTGCGGAGCGCTATCGCATCTGGCGGATGTACATGGCCGGCATGGCCCACGCCTTTGACCGCGGCTGGCTGTCGGTATGCCAGACCCTGGCGCAAAAGCCGCGGGATGAGGGGATGGCGCCGCGGCCGTGGACCCGGCGCTATCAGTACGAGCCGGCCACCGATCCGGCGATGAGCCGCGCTCTCGACTGGGGCTTGTGACGGCGGCATTCCGCGTAGCCGCTTGTTAACCACGGCCGGGCAGAATGCGGGCACGGGCGCGGCCGGCTCGCCCTACCACAGGGGGGACGGCGCGGGCATGGTGCGAGCGTCCACCCGGCCGCGCGCCGGGGCGGCAACTTGATGGCAGGCCGGTTCACTCCTATGATAGGGGCTGTGGCGCGCGATCGGACATCGCAGGAATGCCGGCACGAAGCCGGTGCTTCCGCGCGGGTCTTTCCTCTTTTTTTGTCTGACGGCCGATGACCCTCGCGACCAACGACGGCGTGCCGCCGGGCAAGGGTGCCCCCGCCTTCCGCGGCGGTTTTCAGGCGCTGGCGCAGGTCGCGCGCAGGCATGGGATACACACCACCGCGGCCCAGATCGCGCACGAGATGGCGCAGGGCCGCACGCCGCCCGCGGCCGAGGATCTGGTGCGCGCCGCCAAGCTGATCGGGTTGAAGGCGCGCATTGTCAAAAATCCGAGCGCCCGGCGCCTGCGCGCGATTCCGGTGCCGGCGATCCTTCACCTGAAGGACGGCACCTGGGTGATCTTCCGTGGCGAGAGGACGCCCGGCCTCTATCGTCTGGCCGATCCGGCGACGCGGGAGGTCGAGGACCTGCCGCTTGACGAGGTGGTGCGCCGCATCGACCGCGACGTGCTGCTGATCGGCAAGGGCTTGGCCCTTGCCACCGAGACCTTGGCCTTTGGCTTCGGCTGGTTCATCAATGCGATGAAGCGGTATCGCAAGCCGCTCGCCGAGGTGCTGGTCCTGTCGTTTTTTGTCAATCTTCTGGCTCTCTCGACCCCGCTCTGCTTTCAGCTCGTCATCGACAAGGTTCTCGCCCACAAGAGTTTCTCGACCCTTGTTGTCGTCATCTCGGCGCTTGTCCTGCTCTCGCTATTCAGTGGAATACTGAAGTATCTGCGGCAATACCTGCTGGTCCACACCGCAAACCGCATCGATGTCGAGCTTGGCGCCAAGCTGTTCGACCATCTCGTCCACCTGCCGGTCGCCTTCTTTGAGAACCGCGCCGCCGGCGTCATTGTGACGCGAGCGCGCGAATTGCAGAGCATCCGCAATTTTCTGACGGGTGAGGCGCTGCTGTCGGCGATCGACCTCGGGTTCATCTTCATATTCTTTGCGGTTCTCTTCCTGTATTCAACACTGCTGGCGCTGATCGTGCTGCTGGTGATGCCGGGCTACGTGGTCGTCGGCGCCATCCTGCGGCCCAAGCTGAAACGGCTGTTGAAAACAAAATTCCGCCGCTGGGCGGCCGGTCAGCAGCTCCTGGTCGAGAGTATCATCGGGGTCCAGACGCTGAAGGCTTCGGCCGTCGAACCGGTATTTCAGCGCCATTGGGACGAGCGCCTGTCAACCTATGTCCAGTCGAACTTCGATGCCAAGATGGTCGGGATCGGGGCCGCGACCGTCGTTGAGTTTCTCTCCAAGCTGACCCTCGCGCTGATCCTGTTCTTTGGCACGATCGAGGTGCTGGAAGGCCGGTTGACGGTGGGCGGCCTTGTCGCCTTCAGCATGATCACGCGGCGCACGACCCAGCCGATCCTGCGCCTGTCGCAGCTCTGGCAGGATTTCCAGCAGGCCCTGGTCTCGATCGATCATGTCGGCGACATCCTCAACGCCCCGGTCGAGACCCGGCCAAAGGCGGCCCTCATTGGCCCGCAATTGCAGGGGGAGATCGAGTTCCGCAATGTCGGCTTCCGCTATCGGGAAGACCTGCCCCCCGTGCTGAAGAACGTCTCGCTGCGGGTGCGCGCGGGCGAGATGATCGGCATTGTCGGCCCCTCCGGCTCGGGCAAATCGACCCTGACCAAGCTGTTGCAGCGCCTGCACATGGCGACCTCCGGAGAGATCCTGATCGACGGCATGGACGTGGCGCAGCTTGACCCGGCCTGGCTGCGCCGCCAGCTCGGCGTCGTGTTGCAGGAGAATTTCCTGTTCAACCAGACGGTGCACGAGAACATCGCGCTGGCCCGCCCGGACATGCCGCGGGCCCAGGTGATCCGGGTGGCGCGGCTCGCCGGAGCCGATGAGTTTATTTCCGATCTGCCGCTCGGCTACGACACGGTGATCGAGGAGCGCGGCGCCAACCTGTCGGGCGGCCAGCGCCAGCGCCTGGCGATTGCCCGCGCGCTCGCCACCGATCCGCGCATCCTGATCTTTGACGAGGCGACCAGTTCGCTCGATTACGACAGCGAGCGCATCATCCAGCAGAACATGGATCGGATCGCGGAGGATCGCACCGTCATCATCATCGCCCACCGGCTCGCCGCGGTGCGGCATTGCGACCGGCTGATCGGCATCGTCAACGGCGAGATCGTCGAGACCGGCACGCATGACGAACTGCTGCGCCGTCGCGGCGGTCTCTATGCCCATTTGTGGGCGGTGCAGAACGAGCACCTGAGCGCATGAGGGGAGGCCCGGCCTCGGTCCTGCCGCCGCGCGGCTCCGGCCGGAGGTCCGCCCACGGTCCCTGGCCGGCGCTGCCGGAGCGCGCGCCCAACTCCGACCGCGACGCCGCGGATCGGGAATTTCTCCCTGTTGTTCTCGAAATTGTCGAGACCCCGCCCGCGCGATCTCGGGCTGTGCTCGGGTATGCGATTTGCGGGCTGTTGGCCGTATCCCTGATCGGGCTGTGGCTGGGGTGGCTGCCCATTTTTGCGGTGGCGCCGGGACAGGTCGCGGCGGTCGGGCAGGCCAAGGTCATCGAGCCGCGCGAGACCGGGCAGGTCAAGACGATCGCCGTCGCAAACGGCGCGCGGGTCAAGGCCGGACAGGTGCTCGTCACGCTTGATCCGACCGCCGCCCTCGCCAATCGCGCGATTGTCGAAAACAAGCTGATTGCGGCGCATGCCGATCAGGCCCGCCTCAAGGCCGAGATCGCGGCCGGCGGGGCGGCGCAGATCGACGCGAAGCCGGCCGTTGCCTGGCCCGCTGACATCCCCGCCGCGATCCGCGCCCGCGAGCAGGGGATATTGGAGGCCGATCTGACG
>JBOHMF010000022.1:0-18507 GCA_050730055.1 Allostellaceae bacterium | reverse complement strand
AGCCAGGAGGTGCGCGTCAAGGTGCTCGATGTCGATGTCGAAAAGGAGCGCATCAGCCTCGGCATCAAGCAGCTGGCGGCCGATCCGTTTGAGGCGGGGATGGCCAAGCTCAGAAAGGGCGAGGTCGTCACCGCGACGGTCTCCGGCGTCACCGACGGCGGCGTCGAGGTGACGCTGTTTGACGGCATTCCCGGCTTTATCCGCAAGTCCGAGCTGTCGCGCGATCGCAGCGAGCAGCGCCCCGACCGCTTTGCCGTCGGCGAAAAGGTCGATGCCAAGATCACCGCGATCGAGCGGGCGACGCGCAAGATCGTGCTGTCGATCAAGGCGCGCGAGATGGACGAAGAGAAGCGGGCGATGGCCGAATTCGGCTCATCGGATTCGGGGGCCAGTCTTGGCGACATCCTGGGCGCCGCGATCAACCGCGCGCGCCGCCAGGAGAGCGACAAGGACTGAGCCGGCCACTGAGGACACCTCCACTGGGACCTCCACTGGGACCTGGTGCGGGGCGGCCGCTGCTGCGGCGGCCGCGGTGATGGCTTGACCCGGGCCGGCGGGTTTGGCACGCTCGGCTGTCCTTCCCTCGTGCCCGGCATCCTGATGACCAAGTCGGAACTGGTTCAACGGCTCGCCGCAACCAACCCGCACCTCTATCAGCGCGATATCGAGGTCATTGTCACCGCGATCTTTGACGAGATCGCGGAGGCGCTGGCGCGCGGCGATCGCGTCGAATTGCGCGGGTTTGGTGCCTTTTCGGTGAAACGCCGCGACGCCCGCCTGGGGCGCAATCCGCGCACCGGCGACAGCGTCAAGGTCGCCGCCAAGCACATCCCCTTCTTCAAGACCGGCAAGCAGTTGCGCGAGCGGCTGAACCAGGAGGCGCCGGTCTGAGGGCATTCCTCTGGCTGCCCGTTGCGGTCGTCGCGGCCGCGCTGATCTCGTTCGCGGTGTCAAACCGCGCGACGGTCGCTCTCGGCTTCTGGCCGCTGCCCTACAGTGCTGAAATCCCGCTCTTTCTGATCGCTTTCGCCGGTCTCGGTCTCGGTTTTGTCGCGGGCGAGGCGCATGCCTGGATCGGCCGGCGCCGCCTGAGGCGCGACTTGCGCCGCCGCACCCGCGAGGTCGAATCGCTGCAGCGCGAGTTGGCGACCCGGAAAGCACAGAGCGGAGAAGCGCCGGGAGCGGTTTCCTTGCTGCCTCCGACGAGAGGGAGATGAGCGTCGCCGCCAAGATCTGCGGTCTGTCGAGCGCCGCGGCCGTCGCCGCCGCGGCCGAGGGCGGCGCGCGCTATCTCGGTTTTGTCTTCTACCCGCCGAGTCCGCGCGCCATCGATCCCCCCGCCGCGGCGCGGCTCGCTGCGGCGGCGCCGGCCGGGATCTTGAAAGTCGGGCTGTTTGTCGATGCGGCGGACGCGGCGATCGCCGCCGTGCTCGACCTTGTGCCGCTCGATCTGTTGCAGTTTCATGGGCGCGAAAGCCCGGAACGGGTCGCCGTGGCGCGGCGTCGCTTTGGCCGGCCGATCATCAAGGCGGTGGCGCTCGCCGGCGTGCCGGATCTGGCGACCGCCGCGCACTATCAGGAGGTGGCGGATCTGCTGCTGTTTGACGCCCGGCCGCCGCGCGACCCCGGTGCGCTGCCCGGCGGCAACGGTCTCGCCTTTGATTGGGCGCTTCTCGCCGGCCGCTCCTGGCGGGTTCCCTGGATGCTGTCGGGCGGGCTGACGGCGGAACGGCTCGCCGAGGCGGTGGAGATTTCCGGCGCCACGATCGTCGATGTCTCCTCCGGGGTCGAGCGCCGCCCGGGCGTGAAGGACCCCGACAGGATCCGCGCCTTTCTCGCCGCCGCCCGCGCATTGTAAGAAAGGATGGGCGCCGCGATTGCGGCCCTTGGAAAGGATGTTATGCAGACCCCCAACACCTTTCGCGCCGGTCCCGATGAGCGCGGGCATTTTGGCCTCTATGGCGGGCGCTATGTCGCCGAGACCCTGATGCCGCTCGTTCTCTCGGTCGAGGCCGCCTATGCCGCGGCGCGCCGCGATCCCGCCTATCAGGCCGAACTCGACCATTATCTCGAACATTATGTCGGGCGGCCGAGTCCCTTGTATTTCGCCGAGCGCCTCAGCCGCCATCTCGGCGGCGCCAAAATCTACTTCAAGCGCGACGAACTGAACCATACCGGCGCGCACAAGATCAACAATGTGCTGGGCCAAATCCTGCTGGCGCGCCGCATGGGCAGGACCCGCATCATCGCCGAAACCGGCGCCGGCCAGCACGGGGTCGCCACCGCCACGGCCTGCGCACTCTTTGGCCTTCCCTGCGTCGTCTATATGGGCGAGACCGACATCGAGCGGCAGAGGCCAAACGTCTTTCGCATGAGGCTCCTGGGCGCCGAGGTCGTGCCGGTCTCTTCCGGTACCGGGACCCTGAAGGACGCGATGAACGAAGCCCTGCGCGACTGGGTCGCCCATGTCGCGGATACGTTTTACGTGATCGGAACGGTGGCCGGCCCGCACCCCTATCCGATGATGGTGCGCGACTTCCAGTCGGTGATCGGGCGCGAGACGCGGGCGCAGCTTGCACAGGCGGAAGGGCGGCTGCCCGATACGCTCGTCGCCTGCATCGGCGGCGGGTCAAATGCGATGGGCCTGTTTCACCCGTTTCTCGACGATCCGAGCGTGCGGATGATCGGGGTAGAGGCCGGCGGGCACGGTCTTGCGAGCGGATTGCACGCCGCCTCATTGAACGGCGGCGCGCCCGGCGTCCTGCACGGCAACCGGACCTATTTCTTGCAGGACGAGGACGGGCAGATCCGCGATGCACACTCGATCTCGGCCGGTCTCGACTATCCCGGCATCGGCCCCGAGCACGCCTGGCTGCACGATCTGGGGCGCGTCGAATACGCCGCGATCACCGATGCGGAGGCGCTCGAAGCCTTTCAGTCGTGCACCAGGCTCGAAGGCATCATCCCGGCCTTGGAGCCGGCGCACGCGCTCGCCCATGTCGAAAAGATCGCGCCCACGCTGCCGCGCGACCACCTGATTGTGATGAACCTGTGCGGGCGCGGCGACAAGGACATCTTTGCCGTGGCCGAGCGTCTCGGAGTCACGCTGTGAGCGGCGGCACCAGCTCCGGGCGCATCGCGCACCGCTTTGCCGCGCTGCGGGAGGAAAAGCGGGCGGGTCTCGTCGCCTATCTGACCGCGGGTGATCCCGACCGCGACACCTCGCTCGCCCTGTTTCGCGGCCTGCCCGGCGCGGGTGCCGATCTGATCGAGATCGGGATGCCGTTCTCCGACCCGATGGCCGACGGTCCGGCGATCCAGAGGGCGGGGCAGCGCGCTCTGAAGGCCGGGATGGGTCTGCGCGGCACGCTGGCGCTGGTGCGCGAACTGCGCCGCGCCGACGACAAGACGCCGATCGTCCTGATGGGCTATTACAACCCAATCTACCGCTACGGCGCCGAGCGCTTTTCCGGCGATGCGGTTGCCGCCGGCGTCGATGGCGTCATCGTCGTCGATCTGCCACCCGAAGAGGATGCCGAATTGACCCTCCCGGCGCGCGCCGCCGGCCTCGCTCTTGTCCGCCTGGCGACGCCGACCAGCGATGACAAGCGGCTGCCGGTCGTTCTCGAACAGGCGGACGGCTTTCTCTACTATGTCGCGATCGCCGGGATCACCGGCACGCGACCGGCTGACACCGAGGCGGTGCACGCGGCAGTGGCGCGGCTGCGCCGCTTCACCGCTCTGCCGATCGCCGTCGGTTTTGGCATCAAGAACCCGGAGCAGGCCGCCGCCGTCGCCCGCGCCGCCGATGCCGCGGTCGTCGGCTCCGCGCTGGTGCAGCGGCTCGCTGACAACCTCACACCCGACGGCGGCGCCACACCGGACCTTGTCGAGGCCGTCCTCGCCGATGTGCGCGCGCTCGCCGCGGGCATATGCAGGGTGCGGCGATAAGGTGACGACTGTGGGAATGACTCGATGACCAAGATCAAAACGCGCATCCGCGTCGCGCCGGACGGCACGCTGACCGGTCGCGCCGAGGGACTCCCCGTCGGCGAGCACGAGGCGGAAATCCAACTGCTGGAGAATGGCGAGAGGCCCTCCGCGCACGATACCGACATGCTTCTCGCGCGCGTTCGCGCGATCCAGGCGGAGGTAGCCCGCTTGCCGGTCCATGACAACCGCAGCCCGGACGAGATCATCGGGTACAACGAGCGCGGCCATCTTGGCTGATGGTTATCGATACTTCGGCCCTGATCGCACTGCTGCTCGGCGAGCCCGAAACCGAGAAGTTCGTCTCTGCCATAGCTGCTACCTCGCGCCGGCTAATCAGCGCTCCATCCTATGTTGAGACCGCGATCGTGATTACGGCGCGCTCGGGGCAGCAAGGTCAGGATGCGCTCGATCGGCTTATCACCTGCCTCGGGATTGAGGTTGTACCCTTTGCCCGGGATCAAGCAGCATTGGCCGTGGCTGCATATCGGCTATATGGAAAGGGTAGCGGTCATTCTGCTCAATTGAACTTCGGGGACTGTTTCAGCTATGCGCTTGCCAAGTTTGAAGGCGAGCCGCTCTTGTTCAAGGGCAACGATTTTAACCATACTGACCTCACTGCGGCAGTACCCTGAATGATTGATATTTCGCAAAAGTTTGCCGATTTTGAACGGCTGCAAATCCCCGACGCGGAGGTCGCCCGCCTGCCTCACCTGCCGCTCGACCGACCCGCCGATGAGGTGATGCAGCATCTGATCGCGGAGGTGCCGTGGCGCGCCGAGGAGGTCGTGGTGTTTGGCCGAAAAGTGATGCAGCCGCGGCTGACCGCATGGTATGGCGACCCCGGCTGCGCTTATTCATACTCCGGCATCCGGTTGGAGCCGCTGCCGTGGAGCGCGACCCTGCTGGATATCAAGGCGCGGATCGAGGAGGTTGCAGCCGAGCGGTTCAACAGTGTCCTGCTCAATTATTATCGCGACGAAGCGGATAGCATCGGCTTTCACAGCGACGACGAGCCGGAACTGGGGCCGCAGCCGGTCATCGCCTCCTTGAGCCTCGGCGCCGAGCGGGTCTTTGTGATGAAGCACAAGACGGAACGAAAGCGGCCGCCGGTGCGCCTCGCGCTCGCCTCCGGTAGTCTCCTGCTGATGAAGGGCGAAACCCAGCGCCATTGGCGGCACGGTGTTCCGCGCGAAACCCGGCCCTGCGGCCCGCGGATCAATCTGACCTTTCGCCGTATTCTCTCCTGAGGCGTGTCTGATGCCGGAAATGTCGCTCCGATGAGCTGGCTGTCAAACTATGTTCTGCCAAAGATCCGCGCCGCGGTCGGGCGCAAGGAGGTCCCGGACAATCTCTGGCACAAATGCCCGGCCTGCGAGCAGATGCTGTTTCACCGCGATCTTGCAGCCAATCTCAACGTCTGCCGCAATTGCGGCCATCATCTGCGCCTCGGCGCCGTGGCGCGTCTCGACCTCCTGTTTGGCGAGGGGGCGTGGACGCGGATCGAATTGCCAAAGACCCCGGTTGATCCACTGCGCTTTCGCGACCGGCGGCGCTATGCCGAGCGGCTGCGCGAAGCGCAGGCGGCGCACGGACCGGGCAGCGATGCCGTTGTCGTCGCGCACGGCCGGATCGGCGGGCACCCCGCCGTCGTCGCCGCCTTTGAGTTCGCCTTTATGGGCGGCTCGATGGGGATTGCCGCCGGCGAGGCGTTTCTGACCGCGGCGCGGCTCGCGGTGTTGCAGGAGGCGGCGCTGATCGCCGTTCCCGCCTCGGGCGGGGCGCGCATGCAGGAAGGCGTCTTGTCGCTGATGCAGTTGCCGCGCACGATCCTCGCCGCCGACATGGTCAAGGAGGCCGGTCTGCCATACATTGTCCTGCTGACCGATCCGACAACGGGCGGGGTGTCGGCTTCCTTTGCGATGGTCGGCGACATCACCCTGGCCGAACCCGGCGCGGTGATCGGCTTTGCCGGCGCCCGCGTCATCGAGGAGACGATCCGCGAAAAACTGCCGCCCGGCTTTCAGCGTGCCGAATATCTCCATGAGCACGGCATGATCGATCAGGTCGTGCCGCGCGCCGAATTGCGCGCGACCCTGGCGCGCATGATCGGCTTGCTGCGCGATCCGGTCGCGCCGACCCCGCGTGAGCCCGGCGCGCACAGGGACCCCAATACGGCGGAGGCGCCATGAGCGAAGAGGCGAGCGATCGCGTTCTCGAACGATTGACGCGACTGCACCCGAAAAAGATCGATCTCTCGCTCGGCCGCATCGAGCGGTTGCTCGCGGCGCTCGGCAACCCGCAGGACCGGCTGCCGCCGGTCGTCCACGTCGCCGGCACCAACGGCAAGGGGTCGGTCGTCGCCACCCTGCGCGCCTGTCTCGAAGCCGGCGGCTGGCGCGTCCACGCCTACATCTCGCCGCATCTCGTGCGCTTTCACGAACGCATCCGCCTCGCCGGAACCCTGATCGCCGAGGACGATCTGGTCGCCCTTCTGGAGGAGTGCGAGCGTGCCAACGGCGGGGAGCCGATCACCTTTTTTGAGATCACGACGGCGGCGGCGTTTCTCGCCTTTGCCCGCACCCCGGCCGACGCCGTGCTGCTCGAAGTCGGACTCGGCGGCCGGCTCGACGCGACCAATCTGGTGCGCCGTCCGGCCGCTACCGCGATCACCCCGATCTCGCCCGATCACCAGGCGTTTCTCGGCGATACGATCGCCGTGATCGCGGGCGAGAAGGCCGGCAGATTGAAGCCCGGCGTGCCGGCGGCGCTGGCGCCGCAGACACCCGAGGCGCAGACCGTCCTCGAAGCGCGCGCGCGCGCGGTCGGCGCCCCGCTCTACCGCTGGGGCGAGGAATGGCGCTCGTTTCCGTCGGATGGCGGGATGCGCTACGAGGGAAAGTCTTGGCAGCTCGATCTGCCGCGCCCTTCGCTTCTTGGGGCGCACCAGATCGTCAACGCCGGGACCGCGATCGCCTGCCTCGAACATCTCGACGCGCTGCCGGTTTCGGCCGAGGCGATCGCAGCGGGCTTGCGGCAGATCGAATGGCCCGCGCGATTGCAGCCCCTCACTCGCGGGCCGCTGATCGCGATGATGCCGGGTTGGGAATTATGGCTCGACGGCGGCCACAATCCCGGCTGCGGCGAGGTCCTGGCCGCAGTCGCGGCGGACTGGCACGACCGCCCGCTCCACCTTGTCGTCGGCATGCTGAACACCAAGGATGCCGCAGGTTTTCTGCGCCCGCTCTCGCCCTATGTACGAGACCTGCGGGCGGTCACGATCCCGGGTGAAGACAATGCGCTGCCGGCCGAGGCGATCGCCGCCGCCGCCCATGAGGCCGGGATTCCCGCCCAGACCGCACCTTCGCTCGCCGCCGCCTTCGCCGCGATCGCCAGGGAGAGCAAAATGGGCCGTGTCCTGATCTGCGGCTCTCTGCACCTTGCCGGGGTCGTGCTCGCCGATAATGGCTGATCAATATGAATCTGCGGGGAGGAAACCATGACCACCAGCACCGAGCGCATCCTGACGACCCATGCCGGGTCGCTGCCGCGTCCGCCCGAACTGCGCGACCTGGTCCTGGCCAGGACGCGCGGCGAGGCGATCGACGAGACCGCCTTGGAGCGGCAACTGCCCGCGGCGGTCCGCGAAGCCGTCGCGCGCCAGGCTCAGTGCGGTCTCGACATCGTCAATGACGGCGAATTGTCAAAGCCGAACTTTACCGATTATGTCGCGACGCGCCTCTCCGGCATCGCGCGGCGGCCGGGCGGCAGCGGTCTGCGCCGGCTCAGCATGACCGCGCGTGACGAAATAAAATTCCCCGACTATTTCACTGCAACACGGCGCGTGCGCCATTCCGGTGGCGCGGTATTGCCGGTCTGCGTCGGTGAGTTGCACTATGTCGGAGAGGCCGAACTCAAGCGCGATCTCGACAATTTCCGCACCGCGCTCAATGGGATCGAGGTCGTCGGCGCCTTTCTGCCGGCCAATACGCCGGGCACGATCGAGCATTGGCTCGACAACGAGCATTACGAAAATGACGAAGCCTTTCTGTTTGCGATCGCCGAGGCGATGCGCACCGAATACGAAGCGATCGTCAATGCCGGGTTTCTGTTGCAGATCGACGATCCCGATCTGCCCGACGGCTGGGCCTGCCGGCCAAACCTCACGCTCCCGCAATACCGCGATTACGCCGCCTTGCGGGTCGCGGCGCTCAATCACGGGCTGCGCAACATCCCAAAGGAGAAAATCCGGCTGCACGTCTGCTGGGGCAGCTTTCACGGCCCCCACCACGATGACATCCCCCTGAAGGACATCATCGACCTGATCTTTCGCGTGCGCGCAGGCAGCTATTCGATCGAGGCGTCAAACCCCTGCCACGAACACGAGTGGCGGGTATTTGAGACGGTCAAGCTGCCCGAGGGCGCGACCCTCGTTCCCGGCGTTGTCGGCCATTGCACCGATTTTATCGAGCATCCCGACCTCGTGGCCGAGCGGCTCGTGCGCTACGCCCGCCTTGTCGGACGCGAGAACGTGCTCGCCGGGACCGATTGCGGGCTGGGCACGCGGGTCGGTCACCCGTCGATCTGCTGGGCCAAGTTCGACTCGCTGGTCGAGGGCGCCCGCCGCGCCAGCCGGACCCTATGGGGCCGTGTCTGAGGCAGCCTCCGCGGCAAGGTTCAACCCGAAAATTGCGCGCCTGTCGCGCACTCCGCGCAGGCTGTGTCGGCCGAGGGGTTCGAGGCCACAGTCGCTGCCGAGCGCGGCGGCGAGTTCGGCGGAGACGAGCGCCTTGCGGCCGAGCGGCTCACACAGGGTTTCGATGCGCGCGACCTCGTTGACCGCGGGTCCGATCACGGTGAAATCGAGCCGATCAACGGCGCCGACATTGCCGTAGAGCACCTCGCCGAGATGGAGCGCGAGATCGACCGCGGCGACCGGCTTTTTCGCCGCGCACCGCCCGGCGTTGAGCCGATCGACGGCGCTCATCGCCTCGGCGGCGGCGGCGAGCGCGCGGCGGCAGGTGCGATCCCGCGTCGCCTCGTCAAAGGGGAAGATCGCGAGCATCCCGTCGCCGAGAAATTTCAGGATCTGGGCGTCGTGCGGGCGCAGGGAGGCGGCGAGCGTCTCAAAAACTTCGTCGAGCAGTTCTATCACATCCAGTCCGGGCAGGCTGTCGGCGATCGCGGTAAAGCCGCGGATATCGGCGTACCACAGGACCGCGCGGATCGTCTCGCCCGCGCCGCGCGCGACGGCCCCGGCATGAACCCGCCGTCCCGCGTCCGCGCCGAGATAGGCGGCGAGAAGACCGGATGCAATCGTGTGCCCGGCATGGGCCATCATCGCGAGCGAGACGACCGGCAGAACCGCCTGGAGCAGCGTGAGGTCGTCCTCGCTGAAACCTTCCGGCCGGTCCGTGGCAAAGGAATAGCCGACCCCGGTGCCGTGCGAGGCGTCGCCGCGCGCGCCAAAACCGACAATCTCGGCGAAATAGTCGGTGCCGCCGGCCGCGGCCAATTCTTCGAGCATCGGAAAATCGTACCGCGCCTCGGGTCCGGCAAGGCGCCGCCGCAGAGTCAGCCAGGGCTCTCCGTCTTCGGTCACGGTCTCCGCCTGACGCGTCAGATGGCCGAAGACGCTGTTTGCCCTGAGTTGCTGGTTATGCTCGTCGCGGGGGAACTGCTCGGACTCGACAACGCTCTGGTCGCGCCACCAAGTATAGCCGTAGCCGCTCCATTGCGGGTGCAATGTAGTCATGCCGGCAAAGGCGCGCCACAGCGGCACGCCGGCGGCGGCGAGGCGCCGGCACAGACCGTCGAACAGCGCCGCGGCCTCTACACCGCGCAGGCCCTCGCCGACCGCCCAGACGTGCAGTTCGACGATCCTGCGCCCGAGCGGCGCGTCAAAGCTCAGGGGCGGAATTTGCGGCGCAAGGAGCGTGTCGGGCATCGGCTGCGGCTCTCATCGATCGGTTCGCGCTACAAGTTGGGAGCGGAGCGGGAGACCGCCAGATGGCCTCGCCTCCACTCCATCACCGACCCTAGCGGAACATGCGCCCTTCCGGCGGCAGACCCAGCAGGATCTGGCCGACGGTCTCAAAATGGATCGGCCGGCCCTGGCCCTGCTGCGAGCCGGCGTGCATGTCGCGCAGCCGCCGCTCAAACGGGTTGTTCTCAAAGATCGCGGTCGCTCCGGCGGCATGATAGACGGTCGCGGTGACCTCGCGCGCCTCCTTGATCGCCCAGGTCGCGGCAAGGCGCAACCGGGCGTGCTTGTCGGCGCTGAAATCGCCGGTGTCCTCGGCTTCCCGCCACATCTCGGCGAGGAGCTGGTGCAGCCAGGCCCGCGCCGCGGAAAGCCGCGCCTCGCATTGCGCGACCTGCGACTGGATCACATTGTTCTCGCGCAGAGTGCCGCGGGCGCCGCGCGGAACCTTGTCGCGCGCCAGCGCGATCAAGGCGGCGAGCGCGCCGCGGGCGATGCCGAGCGAGACGTTCGAAAACCCCATCGCGTAGATCATGCCGCTGGTGAACCGGTAGAGCAGCCCCTCCTCGCGCCGTTCGGCCGGATTGTCGCGCCCCGCGGTGTAGGGCGCCGGCACAAACAGATCCTCCACGGCATAGCTGTCGCTGCCGGTGCCGCGCAGCCCGACCACCTGCCAGTTGTCGATGACGCGCGCGCTCGTCTTGGGGAACAGCACGGTGCGCACCGCGGGCCGCCCGTTCGGGTTTGTCTGCGGGGTGCCGTCGGGCGCGAACAGCGGGACATGCGCGCCAAGCCAGGTGGCGTGGCGGCTGCCGGTGGCAAAACCCCACTGGCCGGTGACGCGGATGCCGCCCGCGACGGCGACGCCGCGGCCGGCGCCGGGTACATCCGGGCCCCAGGCGAGAATGCCGCCTTTCGGGGTCCCCGCGCCGCTCTGCGGCGCGGAGTTGGGCGAGGGGCCGAATACCTCGCGCGCGATCTCCGGCGCGAGATAGGCCGAGATCATCGAGCAGCCGGAATTCTGCCCGAGCGACCAGGCGGTGCTCGGCTCGGCCTTGGCGACCTCTTCGAGCACCTGAACATAGATGAGCGGCGGGAGTTCGGCGCCGCCCAGCGCGCGCGGCAGCAACAGGCGGAAAAAGCCGCCCGCGACCAGAGCTTCGACAATGTGCGGCGGCAGTTCGCGGCGGCGCTCGATTTCGTCCGCGGCGGCGGCGAGCGTCGGCGCGAGCGCGCGGGCGCGCGCCGGATAATCAACGGGTTCGGGATCGGCACGGCGGCGGTCGCGCGGCGGCGAGGACATCTTCGGCTCCTCCGGCGGCGGCCGGGGCTGTCAGCGATACGCCACAATACAATAAGCTGGGCGATTGCCGGGACGCTTTCCCTGCAACCCCCTCACGCGGGCGCCGTCAAGGTGCGCCACAGCGGCCACGAGAGGGCAAGCGCGAGGAGCCCCTCGATCCCGCTCGCCACCGTCGCCGCGGGGGCCCCGATCAGCCCGGCCAGGAGCCCGAGGTGGAGAAATCCGATCGGGCTGAGACCGATGCACACGGCCAGCACGCCGTAGATGCGGCTGCGCATCTCAGGGGGCGCCGCGAGATAAACCAGCGTTGCCTGCATCGTGCTGAAACCGGCACTGAACACGCCGGTCATCAGCAGCGCCGCGCCGGCAAAAAGCGGCCGCGACATCAAGGCAAACCCGATCTGCACAACGAGATAAAGAACGACGCCGCCAAGATAGAGCCGGATGAAATGGGCCGGCCTGGCAAAGGCGGCGATCAGGAGAGCCCCGCCAAACGCGCCGACGCCGCTCATGCTGGCGAGCACCCCGATCCCGCCTGGCCCGAGATGCAGGCTGTCCTGCCCGATCACCGGGATCAGGCTGGTAAAGGGCCAGCCAAAGACGTTGAAGAGAACCGTGATGACGAGGATCGCGATCAGCCGGCGGTTGCGCCGGACGACGATAAACCCCTCGATCATGCGGGCGAGCACCGAGGCCGAGCCGGAAGCGCGCGGGCCGTCGCGGTGCCGCACGCGGAGAGCCGCAGTGATCGCAATGGTGTAGCCGATGAGGCTGGCGGTGAACACGCCCTTCATGCCAAGCACCGCAAACAGGACGCCCCCGAGCATCGGCCCCAGCATGCTGCTGGCATTGTTGGCGCTGACATCGATCGCCATCGCCGCGCCCATCCGCTCGGGTCCGACGACCTCGCCGATGAGCGTGCGGCGCACCGGATTGTCCATGGCCGAGCCGATGCCGCTCCAGAAGCTCACCACCGCCAATTGCCACACCGCGAGCTGCCCGGAATAAGCAAGCATGGCGAGCGTGGAGGAGCCGAGCGCCAGCGAGGCGACTTCGCAGAGGAGCGCGCTGCGGCGCTCGACCCGTTCCGCAGCGGCGCCGAGCGGCGCGCCAAAAAGGGCCATCGGCAGACTGCGCAGCATCGTCAGGAGGGCGACGAGAAACGGCGAATGAGTGTCCTGATAGACAAACACCGCCATCGCCAGCATCTCCAGCCAGCGCACCCCAAAGACGACAAGGCCGACGAGCCACAGCCGGCGAAAATCGGGGATTGCAAAGAGCCCCATGCGCGGCGCCGCCCGCACCGCGATCGCTCTGACCACTCCGCCTCCGCTCCGCGCCGGTGCGCCAATATCGCGCTGGGAACGCGGCGGCGGCAAGATCAAGATGGGAGGGTGTGGGCAGCGCCGTGCCGGTAGGGAATGCGGGGAGCGGCAAGCGAAGGAGGCCAGAATCGCGGTCGCGGCGGAATGGGAGAGTGAACAGCCGGGCGTCGAGGCGCTGGCGGGCCGCGCGCAAGCGCTCGGCGCAGCGGGACGGGTCTGCCTCGCCCATTTCCGGCAAAACGAACCCGCCGTGCTCGCCGGCGACCCCGAAGGGGTGCACCAGATGCGGGTGGCGCTGCGGCGGCTGCGTGCCGCGGTCGCGGCGTTGAAGGGGGCGATGCCGGTAGAGGACCGCCGCGCCGTCAGCGGGGAACTTGCCTGGCTCGACGCGCTCCTTGCTCCGGTGCGCAATCTCGATGTGGTGCTCCTCGATCTGCTGCCGCCGGTGCGCCGCGCCTTTCCCGGCGACCCCGATCTCGATCATCTCGCGGGAGCGCTCGCCTGGGCGCGCCGGGCCGCCCACGACCGGCTCACCGCGGAACTGCGCTCGGCCGGGCACGAGCCGGCCATGCTCGCCCTGGCACGGCGGTTCGCGGGCTGCGGCGCAAGCGCTCCGCCGGAGCCGGACGAACCGACGATCGGCGCGCTGCTGCCCGCCCTCCTCGATCGGCGCTGGCGGATGGTCAAGAGACGCAGCAAGGGCTTCCGCCGGCAATCGCCGCGGGCGCGGCACCGGCTGCGCATCGCGGTCAAAAAGCTGCGCTATGCGATCGAACTGTTTGGCGGTGTGCTGCCCGGCAACGCCGCAGGGGCGTTGCTCAAGACATTGCGCCGGGTCCAGGACGGGCTCGGTTACGCCAGCGATGTGCGCGCGGCCCGCGCCGTGCTGCGCCGATTGCGCGGCGGGGCCGCCCCGCAGCGGCGTCTCGCCCGCGCCGGCAAGCGGCTCTTTGCCTGGCACCAGCACGCTCTTGCCAAACGCGAACGCAAGCTGCGCCGCGATCTGCGCCGATTGCGGCGCACCCCGCGGTTCTGGGACAGGGACGAAGGGACGCTGTCACCGTAGGCGGACACGCTGCCCCGGCCCTGCCGGGCAGCGTTTCCGCCCTGCCCCTCTAATCGCCGGCGGTCGCCGCGACCGGACAGGTGACGCCGGTGCCGCCGTGGCCGCAATAGCCCCACGGGTTTTTTGCCAGATATTGCTGGTGATAGTCCTCGGCAAAATAGAACGGTGGCGCCGCGCCGACCTCGCTGGTGACAGTGCCATAGCCGGAGGCGGCGAGCCGGTCCTGATAGGCCGCGCGCGAAGCCTCCGCTGCGGCCTGCTGGGCGGGCGAGAGGGTATAGATTGCCGAGCGGTACTGGGTGCCGATGTCGTTGCCCTGGCGCATCCCCTGGGTCGGATCGTGACCCTCCCAGAACAGCTTTAAGAGCGCTTCATAGCTGGTCTTCTGCGGATCAAAGACGACCAGCACAGCTTCGGCATGGCCGGTGCGACCGCTGCACACTTCCTCGTAGGTCGGGTTTGGCGTCGTTCCGCCGGCATAGCCGACGGCAGTGGTCCATACTCCCGGCGCCTCCCAGAACAGCCGCTCGGCACCCCAGAAGCAGCCCATCGCAAACAGGGCCTTTTCCAGACCGCGCGGGTAGGGACCGGCCAGCGCATGGTCGTTGACAAAGTGGCGCTCGGGCACCGGCATCGGCTCGGACCTGCCGGGCAGGCACTCATCGGGTTTTGGAACAGCGAGCCTGTCATGCGCAAATGGCCACATCTCTCACTCCCTTTGGCCTCACTCCTTTGGCGCCGGGCGCCACGCTGCTATCTAGGCCCGCGCCCGGCATGCGCAAGCCTTGACGGTCAGCGGCGGCGGCCGGCATCGGGGTCGCCGCGGTAGAGGCGCCAGACCAGCCCGGCCAGAAACAGCGCGATCGAGACGATAAGGATGATCATGCCGAGGAGCTCCTGCAAATTCCGCATCGCCGCCTCTCCGGAATTCTGTTGCCGCCATTACGCATCTGATTTGCCAGAGAATGCAATCGGCGCGCGAAGCCGGTTGACCGCGGCCGGCGCGCGTGCCAAAGCCTCCCCGCAAGGAGGCGCGCGATGGCAGCGGAGAACAGGAGCCGCAGCGGTGAGCCGGGCGGGTTGCCGCAAAGCCTTGCCGAACTCGGCACGGCGCTCGGCGCGCCGGACGAGAGGGACGACATCGCCCTCCCGCCCGCGCTGTTTGCCGATGCCGAGATCTTTGCGACCGAGCGGACGCGGATTTTCGCCCGCTCCTGGATCATTGCGGATCATCTGAGCCGGCTCGACGGCGACGGCCGGTATTTCACCCTCGACACCGGTTTGCGCCCGCTCGTCGTCACCCGCGAAAGCGCGGATCGGCTGCACGCGCTCGGCAATCTCTGCCTGCACGCCGGCTACCGCGTGTGCGAGGACGAGGAGGGAGGCGGCGAACGGCTGCACTGCCTCTATCACGACTGGGAATATGCCCTTGATGGCCGGCTCTTGTACCCGGCCCTGTCGCCCGAGCGCTACGATCCGGCACGGCTGCGCCTTCCCGAGCATACCCTGGCGGTCGAGAGCGGTCTGATCCTCGTTGCGCTCTCCCCTACGGCATCGCCGCACCCGGAAGAGGCGGCCGATCTTCCGGCATGGCTCGCCGGTGCGGCGGTTGTCGCGCGCACGCGCTTTTCGACCGAGCGGAACTGGAAGCACCTCCACGCCGCCCTGTCGGCCGCGGCCGAGCCGATCCTGGGCGCCCCTCCGATCGCCCCGGTTCTGTCGTTTGGCGCGCTCGGCCTCGTCATCAGAGGACGGGACCGCGCGGTTGTGCTGCGGCTGATCCCAAAGGCGGTGGAGCGCACCGACGTGCACCTGATCCGTCTCTCCGCTGCCGGAACCGGTGCCGGCGGCGATGGCGCCGACATCGCCGAGACAGCCGCCGCGGCTCCCCCTCCCGCTCTCAGCCGCCGTTTTCTCGCCTGGTACTGGGCGCGGCTGTCCTAGCCTCTGCCGCTCACCCCCCCTGCTCCGGCGGCAGGAACCGCGCCCGCGGGCGCCGCCTCGCATTCTTTTGCAGGATGGCGACGGCGATCAGGACAAAGCCGGCGAGGCGCAACAGATAGGGCCAACTTTTCTCGCCCAGCGGGTTTGTGATCATTGCCACCGCCACCTCGTTGAGCGCCAGTAGCCAGAACGCCGCGGCAAACTTGATAAACAGCGCATCGCCGCTGCGCCGCCAGAATTTGAGAAAAAACAGCCCGGCGAGCGCATAGCCCATCACGATCATGCCGTGGATGAACGCGACCAACGCCCCCTCCCCTATTCGATTTCCCAGACAAAGCCGAACAGCAGAACACCGACCGCAAGCAGCGACATCGCCAGGCGGTAGGGGATCAGGCTGATGTCCGGGGGCAGCAGAAAATCGGCAAAGACGAGAATGTTTTCAATCGCAATCAGGAAAAAAAAGAGCGCGCTCCACAGCAGCAATCTGTCCCGCCGCCGTGCGAACGCGGTGCCGAGAAGATAAGCGCACAACGCGCTGGTGAAGCAGCAGAGAAGATAGACGATGGGCGGGATGATCATACGCGGCTACTTCTTGAAAAGGAAGGCATCGGCGAAGGATCGGATCTTGTCGGTTGGCGACGAGAAGATCGCGTTCATGACCGTGACCGGCTTGCGCGTGTAGAGATCGGCCAGGACCGAGACCAGTTCGCTCAGGGCCGATGTTCTGGGCGCATAGGTATACAACCCGGTTTCGCGGGTCGCGATGAGGTCGGCGGCAACCAGGCTGGCGAGGCTTTCATGGACGACACCGAGACTGGCGCGCAATTCGCGCACCAGCTCGCCGACACTCCACGCCTGCGGCTGCCGCCGCATCAACAGCAGAAGCTCCAGCGGCCACGCCGACCTGATCGCCTCTTTTATAAAGGTGAGGACGGCTTCCTCGGTCACGGGCTTGCACAATCCTGTCGGCTGCCTGTCCGCTTCGGCCAACGGCAACGGTAGAAGAGTGTTGCCGCTTTTGCCAGCGGCCGTGCAGAGCGAGCCGCGCTAATCGGGCGATTTGCCGCGGGCGCGGCGCGGATGCGGCTGCGGCTGCGGCACCCAGGGACGCGCGCCGCGCGACCCGTTGGCGCTCTCGATCGCGATGCCGCCGGGAGCGAGCCACAGCGCGACGGCGCCCCGCCGCCAACTGTCGATGCGATCGACGACCGGCATGATTCTCCGGCAGGCGAGACCGGCCGGCACCCGCGCCACAATCGCATCGGCCCCGCCGCAGCCCGGCGGCAGCGCGGCGGCGCCGAGGAGGATCAGCACCTGCCGCTCTCGCGCCCGATAGCGGCACAGGGCGCCGGTGCAGGCGAGACCGTCGCGCGCGGGGAGCGGCGCGCGCGGCCAGTCCGCGATCGGCTCCGCGGTCTCCTCGGCAAAAATCGCGCGAGCGAATTTCTCGCCGTAGCCGGTGCTGACCAGGTAGTGCCCGTCGGGAGCGCGTACCGCCAGAAAGCGTCCGCCTTCGGCCAGCACGATATCGGGCGGCCGGGTCAGGATCAGGGTCAGAAACCCGAGCGCGATCGCCGCCGTCCCCCATACCCGCCAGGGGCCGCGCCACAGGCACAGCCACAATCCGCCCGCCGCAATCGCCGCCAGCCCCCAGAGGGGCAGCCGCGGCATCGCCCACAGATCGCCCGGCAGGGCCGAGACGTGCTCGGCCACCCAGATCGTCACCGCAATGCCCCATCCCATCGGGACGAGCGCCAGCCGTTCGAGGCCAAACGGCATCAACAGACAGGTCAGGACCGCCAGCGGCATCGTCCACACCGCGGCGAGCGGCACCGCGACGATATTGGCGAGCGGCGAATACAGCGCGAGGCGATGAAAATGATAGATCGCAAACGGATCGGTGCCGAGGGTGGCGATCAGGGTGGTGAGGATGACCGCGCCGCAATAGCCGAGGATATGGCCGGCAAAGCCGGGACGATGGAGAAACCGGCCGAGCCGCGCGCCAAAACTCTCATAGACCGCAATCAATGCGGTGACCGCGCCAAACGACATCTGAAAGCTCGGCCCGACCAGGCTTTCCGGCTCCGCGGCCAGCACGCACAGGGCGGCGAGCGCGCAGATCCGCATCGAGATGCGCAGGCGGTCAATGAGGATCGCGGCAAAGACGATGCCGTTCATGACAAAGGCGCGCTCGGTCGGCACCCGCGCGCCGGAGATGACCAGATAAAAGGCGAGGACGACGAGGGTGGCGCCGGCCGCGATCTTTTTGACCGGCCAGCGCAGGGCCAGAGGCGGGATCAGCGCCAGCGCGGCGCGCAGGGTGAAAAAGACAAAGGCGGCGACGAGACCCAGATGCAGCCCGGCGATGACCAGGAGATGCGCCAGACCGGCATTGCGGAAGGCGTCGGCAACCGAGGGCGCAATGTTGCCGCGCTTGCCGGTGATCAGCGCCGCGGCGACGCCGCCTTCCGACCCCGGCAGCGCCGCGGTGATGCGCCCGGTCATCACCGCGCGCAGGTGCCGCACCGCCTCGCCCCAGCCCGCGGGCGAGGACCCCGCGGTGCGGCGGGCGCCGCCATAGGTGTAGCCGACCCCGCCGATCCCCTCGAAGTAGGCGGTGCGCTGCATATCGTAGCCGCCCGGCAGGACCTGCCCCGGCACCGGAAACAGCATCGCCTTCATGCGGGCCCGATCGCCGGGAACCAAAAGATCGCTCGACGGCGCGATGTGGAGGCGCAGCAGCCGCGGCGTCGCGCTCGGAGCGATCCCGGGCAGCCGATCAGGGGCGAGGATCAGCCGCCAGCCGCGGGCGAGCGCATCGACATCGACAACCCGCCCGCTGACGATGACCGGGCCGAGGCGGCGCTTGAGGACCGGGCCGCCGATCTCGGCGGCG
>JBOHMF010000021.1:0-18769 GCA_050730055.1 Allostellaceae bacterium | reverse complement strand
GGTGCCGGATGCGGCGCGGCGGCGGCGAGTTCGCCGACAACCGTGCCGGTGTCGGTGCGCGGCCCCTCGTCAAACTCGACCAGCGCGGTGCCGACCTTGATGTGCTCTCCGGGCTCTGCGCACAGCCGGGCGATCCGCCCTGAATGCGGCGCAGGCACCTCGACCACCGCCTTTTCGGTCTCGACCGAGACCAGAGGCTGGTCGGCGACGACGTTGTCGCCCTCGGCGACGTGCCATTGCACCAGCTCGGCCTCCTGTAGCCCCTCGCCGAGATCGGGCAGGACAAAAATCGACATTCGCGGGTTATCATCCGAAATCGTGGTGGCGGCCGAGATTGCTCCGCCGCCCTCGCAATGACAACACCGGGCATGGGTTTTCATACGCACGGCGTCGTTGCGATCAAGGGCAATCCGTGGAATGCTCGCCGGAGCGAAAGGGGACGCGCATGGACCGTTTCACCTTGACCAGCAAGGAATACTGGTCGGCAGTGAACGAGCCGGCAACCAACGCGCCGCCCAGGGCGCCAAGCAGTCTGAAGCGGCTCGTGCGGGCGATGGTGGGGAGGGAGAGGCTCGACCGCCTGACTGCCAGCTATAGCGAAGAATTGTATTGGCGGATCGTCACCAGAACCGTGGCCCCCTCGCCTGGCAAGCGGTCGCTGGAAATCGGCAGCGCCCCCGGCCATAACAGCGTCTTGCTCACCCGCAAGCTGTTATGTGAACCTTTCGGGGTGGAATATACCGAGGTCGGCGCCCGCGTCAACCGCCGCGTATTTGCGGACGCCGGGATCAATCCGGCAAATGTGTTCGAAAACGACATTTTTGACGATGAGTTTCTTAATAAACATCGTGAGGAATTTGATATTGTCATGTCTGGCGGCTTCATAGAGCATTTCAGCGAGCCGCGCGGTGTCATTGAACGCCATATTGCGCTTTTGAAGGATGGCGGGGTTCTGCTCATAGGAATACCACGGTTGCGCGGTTTGGGTTACGTATTGACCAAAATTATTGCACCGAACCTCTTGTCAGCGCATAATATTCGAATTATGTCCTTTTGTTGCTTTAAGGAATTGTTTGTGAACACCTCGGTAGAGCCGCTGTTCTGTGGGCTTGTCGGCGGCATCGGTCTTGAAATGATTACATCCAACAGCAAACGCTATTGGATACGATCGGCCGGTTCTACAGCCCAGAAGTTGCTGAACGTGGCGCTGCGAGTACTCCCTTTCAAGGTTGAGGGTGAACTGATCAGTCCCCACCTTCTTTTTGTCGGTGTCAAGCATGCGCAGGCGACAAGCGCGGCGCCGGGTTGACAAGTCCTGTCTTGAACTCGCGCCGGCTGGTGCCGGACGAGCATGCGGCAGCACCGGCGCGGTTTCGCAGTCAGGAATCAGGAATAAGCCAGGGTGCGCCGCACCGCGTCGAGGATGCGTTCTTCGCTTGGCAGATAATGCCGTTCGAGCCGCGGATACGGCATCACCGTATCCCAGCCGGCGACGCGCGCGATCGGCGCCAAGAGTGAAACGAGGCCATGCTCGGCGAGCCTTGCGGCGATCTCGGCGCCGACGCCGCAGGTCACGGGCGCCTCGTGCACGATCACGCAACGTCCGGTCCTGGCCACCGATTGCAGTACGGTGTCGCTGTCAAGCGGCTTCAAGGTCGCCACGTCGATGACCTCGGCGCCAATCCTCTCCTCGGCCAGCCGGTCGGCAACAGCGAGCGTCTCCCTTGTCGTCGCGCCCCAGGTGACAAGGGTGATGTCGCCGCCCTCGCGCAGCACAAAGGCGCGGTCGAGCGGCAGCGCCGCGCCGTCGTCCGCAACCTCCTCGCGCACCGCGCGGTAGAGCCGGGTCGGCTCAAAAAACACGACCGGATCAGGGTCGCGGATCGCCGCCAGCAACAGACCGTAGGCGCGCGCTGGCGAAGAGGGGATGACGACGCGCAGACCCGGCACATGGGCAAACATCGCCTCGGGGCTTTCGGAGTGGTGCTCGATCGCGCGGATGCCGCCGCCATAAGGCGAACGCACCACCATCGGGCAGCAGAGCCGCCCGCGGGTGCGATTGCGCAGGCGCGACGCATGGCTCACGATCTGGTCGATGATCGGATAGATAAAGCCGGTGAACTGGATCTCGGCGACCGGCCGGAAGCCCTGCGCGGCGAGACCGACCGAGACACCGGCGATGGCGCCCTCGGCGAGCGGGGTGTCGATGACCCGCTCGGCGCCAAAGCGCTTCTGCAACCCGTCGGTGGCACGGAACACGCCGCCCTCGGCGCCGACATCCTCGCCGAGCACGAGCACCTGCCCATCCTCGGCCATGGCGCGGGCGAGCGCCAGATTGACCGCCTCGACAATCGTGATCTCGGGCGTGATCCTGGAGGTCGTTTCGGACATCGCAGCCTCACTCTTCGCCAGGGCCGAGCGCAGCGCGGCGCTGGTCGGCGAGATCCTTGGGCAGGACCGCATAGGTGAAGTCGAACATCGCTTCCGGCGGCTGCGGCGGCGTCGCAAGATACTGTTGCACCGCTTCTTCAATCGTTGCCGCGGTCCCGGCGCGCAGCCGCTCCTCGTCGGGTTTGGTCCACATCCCGGTTTCGACGAGGTAGGAGCGCAGCCGCGCGATCGGGTCTTCCGGCCAGCGCGCGCTGACCTCGGCGCTGTCGCGGTAGCGGCTGGCATCGTCGGCGGTGGTGTGGTCGCCGAGGCGATAGGTCAGCGCCTCGATCAGGTGCGGTCCGCCGCCGGCGCGCGCCTTGGCGAGTGCGCGCGCCATCGCCTCGCGCACTGCGACCACGTCGTTGCCATCGACCTGCTCGCCGTCAAAGCCGGCGGCGATCGCCTTCTGCGCCAGGGTCTCGGCCGCGGTCTGCTTGGCCAAGGGCAGCGAGATCGCCCAGTGGTTGTTGTTGACGACAAAGACGGCCGGCAGGTGCCAGGCGCCGGCCATGTTGAGGGCCTCGGCGACATCGCCCTTTGAGGTCGCACCATCGCCAAAGACGCAGACCGCGACCCGCGGCTCGCGCCGCAATTTCAGCGCCAGCGCGACACCGACGGCGTGCGGCGCGTGCGTCCCGACCGGGACGCAGACCGGAAAATCCTCGTGCACCCGAGCATCGGCAAAATTGTTGCCGCGCTCGTCGCCGCCCCAGAACAGGAGCAGTTCGACCGGGCTGACCCCACGCCACAACTGCGCGCCGTGCTCGCGAAAGCTCGGCAGAAACACGTCGTCGGCGCGCATCGCGCTGGCGACGCCGACCGCAACCGCCTCCTGCCCCAGCGCCGAGGCATAGGTGCCGAGCCGCCCGGTGCGCTGCAAGGCGACCGCTTTGGCGTCAAAGGTGCGGGCCAGCACCATCGCCCGGTAGAGCGCGACCAGTTCGGCCCGGTCATGGGCGAAATCGGGCAGGGGCCGCACCGGCCTGCCCTTGGGATCGAGAAAGCGGCTGTAGCGGATCTCAAAGCGTGCCACCGCGGTCGGCAGCGGCGAGCGCCGCGCCTCGGGCGGCGCGAGAAGTTCTTCGGTTGTGTTGGCGGACACCATCGATGCGTCCCTATCTGCCTGCCGGCTTTCCCCGGCCTCTTTCGATATGTGGTAACGCCTGCGATCGTCCCCTAGCTCCCGCCCTCGTTAAGGTTTCTTAATGAGCCGAAACATCCACCTTTTCGATTGATTGACCGGCGGGCGCACGACCCGTCACTCTCTTCTGCCCCGGAGCGGGAGGCGGACATGTCGGGTGCGTCTTATGCCTATGTCATTGTCGGCGCCGGTTCGGCCGGCTGCACCTTGGCGAACCGACTGAGCGAGGACGACGACGCGCACGTGCTGCTGCTCGAAGCGGGCGGGTGGGACCGCGATCCCTTGATCCACATCCCGCTCGGCTGGGGCCGGATGCTCAATGGGCGCAAGCATGACTGGATGTATTTTGCCGAACCCGAAGCGAGCATGGACGGGCGCGCGCTCGAGTGCGCGCGCGGCCGGGTGATCGGCGGCTCGTCCTCGATCAACGCGATGGTCTATGTGCGCGGCAACCGCGGCGATTACGACCGCTGGGCGGCGGCCGGGCTGCCGAGTTGGTCCTATGCCGATGTGCTGCCCTATTTCCGCCGCCAGGAAAACTGGGAGGGCGGCGCCGGCGAATATCGCGGTGGCGCGGGGCCGCTCACGACGCAGTTCTCGCGCTATCGCGACCCGCTGGTCGATGCCTTTCTCGCCGCCGGCGCCGCGGCCGGGCATCCGGCGACCGGAGATTACAACGGCGCGCAACAGGAAGGTTTTGGCCGCTCGCAGATGACGATCCGGGACGGGCGGCGGTGCAGCGCGGCGGCGGCCTATCTGCGCCCGGCCTTGGCGCGGCGCAATCTTACGGTCATGCCGCACGCCTTTGTCACCCGCATCCTGTTTGAGGGCAACCGCGCCATCGGGGTCGAATACGTGCAATATGGCGAGCGCCATGTCGCGCGCGTCGAGCGCGCGGTGATCCTCGCCGGCGGCGTCGTCAACTCGCCGCAGCTTCTGATGCTGTCGGGGATCGGCGATCCCGAGGAACTGCGCCGGCACGGGATCTCTGTGCGCGCGGCCTTGCCCGGGGTCGGGCGCAATCTGCAAGATCACGTCTCGGCGTCGATCGCCTATGCCCGCCGGGAGCCGGGGCCGCTGCACCGGAGGATGCGGGCCGACCGCATCGCCCGCGATCTGGCGCAGACCTATCTCCGGGGTAAAGGCATCGCCAACGATCAGCCGCACGGGCTGATGGCCTTTCTGAAGACGGTGCCGGGCTTGCCGCTGCCCGATATCCAATTGCTGTTCAATGCCGCCCCGCGCAATGCCGGCCCCTATTTCTCGCCGTTTGTGCGGCCCTATGCCGACGCCTTTGCCTGCCGCGTCGTGCTGCTGCGGCCGGAAAGCCGCGGCCGGATCACGCTCGCCTCGGCCGATCCCTTCGCGCTCCCGCGCATCCGGCAGAATTTTCTCGCGGCAGACAGGGATTGGGCGACCTTGCGCGCCGGGCTGCGGCTGGTGCGCGAAATCGGCCGAGCGGCGCCGCTCGCGCCGTTCTCGGCGGGCGAGATCGCGCCCGGGTTGGATTGTGGATCGGACTCCAAGCTCGATGCTCATATCCGCGCCACCGGGATCACCGTCCATCACCCGCTCGGCACCTGCAAGATGGGCCGCGACAGCGACCCGATGGCGGTCGTCGATCCCGAGTTGAAGGTGCGCGGGGTCGAGGGCTTGCACGTTGTCGATGCCTCGGTGATGCCGGATCTTGTCGGCGGCAACATCAATGCGCCGGTCATCATGATCGCCGAAAAGGCGGCCGATCTGATCCGCGGTCGTCCCCCGCTCGCTCCGGTCAATGTGTGAAGGCCGCGCGCACCGCGCGATTTGCCGTTGCCCCCGATGCCCGACGGGGCCATCGTGGTGGCAAAATCGCTTATTGGGAGGGGGTTATGAAATTTCTGACGGACGACCAGATCAGCCAGTTGCGGCCGGCCGAGACCGCGTCCTTTCCCTCGCCGGTGCCGACCCAGATCGTGTCGAGCGACGAGTACCTGCCGCTGCCGCAGACCGAAAAGCAGCGCCAGGTCGAGGCGCGGCTCAAGGAGATGAGCGACGAATTCGCCCATGAGCAGGGGCTGTCGCGCCGGCGCTTCTTCCAGACGGCGGCCGGGATGGCGGCGTCGTTTGTGGCGATGAACGAGGTGTTCGGGCACGTCTTTGACGCCAGCGTGGCCGAGGCGGCGACCCCGGAGATGGCCAATGCACGCGCCAAGGCGCTCTCGTCCCAGTTGGTCATCGACGACCAGACCCATTTTCTGCGCGACGACACCCGCCTGACGCTTTTTGTCAAGCTGCGCGAGGAGGTCGGCCGGTGGGGCTGGAACAAGGAGCTGAGCGGCAAGGAGCAGGCTCTCGACGATCTCAAGTTCAACAATTACTTCAAGGAAATCTATCTCGACAGCGACACCAAGGTAGCGTTGCTGTCAAACTCGCCCTCCGATATCAAACGCGACTGGTTTCTGTCAAACGCGGAGGTGTTCAAGACCCGCGACAAGGTCAATGCCAAGCTCGGCCCGCGCCGCATGCTCGCGCATTATACGATCACGCCGGGCCAGCCCGGCTGGCTTGACAAGATTGATTACGCGATCGAGATGTACAAGCCCGATTCCTGGAAGGGCTATACGGTCGGCGACAACACCCACAAGAACCTGGCGCATTGGCCCTACCATCTCGACGATGAAAAGCTGATGTACCCCTTCTATGAAAAGGCGGCAAAGGCTGGCATCATCAATATCTGCATCCACAAGGGGCTGTTTGCGCCCTCGGTGGCCCAGGCCTACCCGCGGCTGTTACCCTATGCCGATGTCAGCGATGTCGGCCGCGCGGCCAAGGACTGGCCGCAGCTCAACTTTGTCATCTACCACTCGGGCTATCGCTGGGTCGGCGGCAACCCGGCCGATGCGATGGCCGAATTTGACCGCACCGGGCGCAGTTCGTGGGTCAGTGATCTCGCCGAGGTCCCCGAGAAATACGGCGTCAAGAACGTCTATGGCGATCTCGGCCAGGTCGTGGCCTGGACCACCGTGGCCGAGCCAAGGCTCTTTGCGGCCCTGATGGGCACGCTGGTCAAGGGGATCGGCAGCGATCACATCCTGTGGGGCACCGACGCGGTGTGGACCGGCGCGCCGCAATGGCAGATCGAGGGTCTGCGCCGCCTCGAAATCCCCGAGGACATGCAGAAGAAGCACGGCTTTGCGCCGTTGGGCCCGGCCGAAGGCCCGGTCAAGACCGCGATTTTCAGCGGCAATGCGGTCCGGCTCTATGGTCTGGAAGAAAAAGCCGAGCTTTTGACCAACAAGGAGTTTGCCGAACTGAAGGCGGATTATGAGATGAACGGACCCGGCCGCAGCAATCTGCGCTACGGCTACGTTGCCGGTCCCGCCTGAGCCGCTGCAACCCTTCACTTCCACGCGATGGCGGAAACGGCACGGCGCGCGGTGTTGCGCGGCGCTCTTCTGGGTGCCGCGCTCGCGCTGTTGCCGAGGGCGGCGCGGGCCCGGCCGCGGGTGTCAAAGGCTGCCGCGGACTATCAGGACCACCCGCAGGGTCACTTCAACTGCGCCATCTGCGCTCAGTTCCGCTCGCCCCACGCCTGCCTTATCGTCGAGGGCAGGATCAGCCCAAACGGCTGGTGCAGGTTTTTTGATCTGGGGGATTGAGGTTCGGATCGGCAGAAATTCCTGCCGCCGGTCTTTCCGTCAATGCGCAAGGGTTGCGCGCAGGGTCATCGCGAGTGCTGCGTTGCCGGCCAGAGCCGCAGTATAGGAGCGGCGATAGGCGCTGGTAGTGACGGCGACGACGAGATTCTGGCTCGGCACGACATAGAGCCGCTGGCCGCCATAACCGAGACCGCCGACCCAATCAAACGGCCGCTCGTCGATCCACCGCCGGCCGCGCCACCACAGATAGCCGTAGGATTGCGCATCCGCGGCATTGTTGAACAGCCACCAGGACGGGATTTGCGGCGCCGTCATCGCCGCAATCCAGGCGGCGGAGACGATCCGACGCCCGTGCCACAGGCCGTGGTTGAGGATGAGTTGGCCAATCTTTGCCAGATCGCGCGGGCGCAGCCACAACCCGCCGCCCGCGGCCGGGTCGCCGTTCGCCTCGCCACTCAGCCGCGTCCACGCCCAACCCCTGATCCCGAGCGGCGCAAAGAGGGCCTGTTTGGCAAACACGTCGAGCGGGCGCTTGGCGACCTTTTTCAATACGGCGCCGATCAGATCGACCCCGCCGCTGTTGTAGTTCCACAATGTTCCCGGCGCCGCCGCGAGCGGTTGGGCAAGCACAAAGCGATAGGGGTCGGGCGCCTCGCGCATCCGCCGGATGACATTGGCGGGATCGTCGCGGGGAACAAACAGCTCGGGCCAGGCGAGACCCGAGGTCATCGTCAACAGGTCGCGCAGGGTGATGCGGTCCTTGCCGGGCGTGCGCAGATCGGCATATTCGGGAAAGAACGAGAAGACCGAGGCATTGATATTGGTCAACCAGCCGCGGTCAAAGGCGATGCCGACCAGAAGCGCGACGATGCTCTTGGTGATCGAGTGCATCTCGTGCAGGGTGCCGGCGGCATAGGCGATCGGGTGGGCGGCGAAATAATGCTCGTAGACAAGCGTTCCGTGCCGCATGATGACAATGCCATCGGGATCGGCCCTTGTCAGCTTTTCGAGCATCGGGCCGATCGCGCAGATCACCCTGGGATCAAGGCCCTCCTGCGCCGGCGTCGCGACGGCCCAGCCGTCGTGCAGGTCGGCCGGCGCGGGGCAGGTCGCCGGAGCCTTTGCCAGGGCAAGCGTCGGGGCCAAGGCAAGGCAAGCTGCAAGCATGAGCGCCAGTATCTGCCAACGCGCCATCCAAAACATCCCTTGCCTGGACCTGGTCCGGGCATCCACGCCTTGATGCGAATGCCATGTCCGGAAAGAATCCGGAAAGGAGACGTGGGTGGCCGGGACAACCCGCGGGTCAGGCCCGCGGGCTAAAGGCCCACCGGCCACGGGGATTGGGGCCATAGGCGGAGCCGATTGCGCCGGCGGCCTATTTGACCAGTTCCGGCGCGCGTGCGGCGGTCTGTTTGAAGGCCGGCAGGACCTCCTTGCCAAAGCGCTCCAGTTGTTCGAGGCAGACCGCTTTTGGCACGCCGACGGACAGGCTGACCGAGACCCGATCAAGCGCGGGATAGCGCTTTTCGAGAGCCTTCAGATGCTCGATGATCTGGTCCGGCGAGCCGCATAAAACGCCGCCCGCAGCGATCGCGTCCTCGATCCGCGGCAGCTTGGCCTGAGGGGCGCGCGCCGGATCGCGCATGATCTCGATCTGCTCCTCGCTGAGGGCGCGCACGAGACGCAGTTCGCCAAACATCTTCATGTTTTCTTCGTAATATTTGGCGGCTTCGCGGATGCCCTGTTCGCGGCTGTCGGCGAGGTAAAAGTGGAACCCGAAAGCGAGGCGCTCGCCCGGTTCGATGTCCTTGCCGATCTTCTTGTGCGCTTCCTGCCAGCTGAGCACGGTGCGGTGCATCGCCCCGCCCTCGGCCGAGCCGCCGCCGATGAGACCCTTGATCCCGTGCTTGGCCATGAAATTGAGCGCGCGCTCGCTGCCGCCCTGGATCGGCTGCCAGCATTCGACCGGGCGCTTCAAGGGCCGCGGCACCAGCGTCAGGTCCTTCAAGGCATAGCCGCGGTAGGACACCTCGGGCGGCAGGGTGTAATGCTTGCCTTTGTGGGCGAAACGCTCCTCGTTGAAGGCCTTGAAGATGATCTCGACCTGCTCCTCAAAGAGTTCGCGGTTGGCCGGCTGATCGAGGAGCGGCGCGCCAAAGGTCTCGACCTCGCGGGTGTGATAACCGCGCCCGACACCAAAGGTGACGCGCCCGCCGGTCAGGACATCGGCTGCCGCAAAATCCTCGGCGAGACGCAGCGGGTGCCACATCGGTGCGATGTTGAAGCCGCAACCGATGCGCAGACGCGCTGTCACGTGCGCGAGATGCACCGCCATCATCAGCACGTTCGGGATGCACTCGTAGCCCTCGTGCTGGAAATGGTGCTCGGCCATCCAGAAGGTGTCGTAGCCGAGGCGGTCCATCAGCGTTGCCATCGCCTGCGCCTTGTCAAAGACGGTGGCGAGGTGTTCGTTCGGATAACGGCGGTCGTTGACCGGGATGCCGCCATAGCCGACCTTCTCGATATCGACATGGCCGGCATAGAGGCTGTCAAACTTTGTGATCATGCCGCGTCCTCCCGCGCAGATTGCCTTGTGCGAGGCATAGCACAGGGCCGCCGCGGCTGTCGCCCGCCATCCGTTCGGGGTGGGGGAGGCACCCTTGCAGCAGGCCGGCAAAGGGCGCACTCTCGGCCGGCAAAACCCGGCGCAAGCCAGGAGCGGGAGGAGGCCAGGATGGCGGGCGAGACACTGATCTCCGCGGATTCCCACGTCAGCGAGCCGCCCGATCTATGGGTCGAGCGGGTCGAGCGCCAATACCGCGACCGCGCGCCGCGCCTCGCGATCGATCCGCCGGGCCGCAAAGGCGCGTACTTTCTTTATGAGGGCTTTGCCCCGCACCCGATCGGGATTGGCCTCGCCGCCGGGAAGAGTCCCGAGGAACTGGCCGAATTTCTGACCAAGGGGAGTTATGCCGATGCCCGCGCGGGCGGCTGGGACCCGGCCGAGCGCCTCAAGGACAACGCGCTCGACGGGGTCGAGGCCGATGTTCTTTATACGACGCTCGGCTTTCGCATCTTCTGGCTCAAGGATGCCGGGCTGCAAGCGGACTGTTTCCGCGTCTACAACGACTGGCTTGCCCAGTATTGCCGCTACGCGCCGTCGCGCATGGCCGGTCTCGCGATGATCTCGCTCTATGACCCCAAGGCCGGCGCCAGGGAACTGGAGCGGTGCGCCGGGATGGGGCTGAAGGGGGCGATGATCTGGTGCTCGCCGCCGCAAGACCGGCCCTACAGTTCCGACATCTATGACCCGTTCTGGGCGGCGGCGCAGGAATTCAAGATGCCGATCAGCCTGCACGCGATCACCGGGATGGGCATGGAGAGCCAGTGGAACTGGGGCGAGCGCTACATGCGCACCGCGGTACTCCCGCACGAGATCGAAAAATCATTCAGCGTCTTGATCTTCTCGGGCGTGCTCGACCGCTTTCCGGGATTGCAGATCGTCTCGGCCGAGAACAATTGCGGCTGGATTCCCTATTACCTGCAACGGATGGACCGGCTGTTTGAGCGCAACCGCGTCGCCTCCGGTTTCACGATCAAGCTGAAGCCGAGCGAATATTTCCGGCGGCAGATGTGGTGCACCTACATCGACGATTATGTCGGGGTGCAGAGCCGCCGCTTTATCGGTGTCGATCGGATGATGTGGTCGTCCGATTATCCGCACCAGGCGTCATCATGGCCGCATTCGCAGGAGGTGGTGGCGCGCGACTTTGCCGAGGCGAGCGCCGAGGACCGCTTCAGGATCACCCGCGGCAATGTCGCGCGGCTCTATGGCTTTGCGCTCTGAGGGGTCGCGGCGGCAGCGTGCGCGGTCCAGGGCTGGTTGACATCGGGAACGATGCGGACCAGCGGCGCCATGACATGGATCAGCCTGAACGCCGCAAAACAGGTGCCGTCGAGCACCGCAAGACCGATCGCCAGCGCGAGCAGGACGGTGTTGAGATCGCTGAAACGGCGGCTGAGCGAGGAACGGTCGTCACGGGGCGAGGGTTGTTGCATTCGGTACTCAACTTCCGGCAGCAGACGGCAACCGGAAATTGGGGCGCCGGGAAGCCCGCGTCAACGCGCGAAATCGGCGGGAAAGCTATGCATTTGATGCTTATTTCACAGGTTGCGACGGCGTCGGGAGGCAGTGCGGCCAAGCGCCGGGCGCCGGTTTTGGGCAATCCTGGGCCGGCAGGTTGACGGCCGGCGGCAGGGTGTGGCCAAAGCTGCCGGGATAGAGCGCGTCGAGCGTCGATCCGTGACAGCCGGCGAGCAATCCTGCGAGCGCCAGGATCAGCGCGCGTGCGGTATCGCGGCAGGGGCACATTCAGAGGCGCGCGAGCTTCTGGATGAAGGTGTTGACCTCCGGCTGGGTCCAGGCGTCGCCACAATACCAGAAGTCGAGCAGGGCGTCCTGGTTGCGCGAGATCCAGGCGATCACTTGCGGAGACATCTGGCAGACGACCCGAGCCGGCAGACTGTTGGCCGCCACTGTCGGAGCATCGGAGATCGTCACCGAAAAGCTGGGCTGCGACCGGCCCGGCTGCAAAAAATACCTGACCCTCGGTCCATGGCCACCCATCGCCGTCGAGATGAAAATGGTGCCCGGCACGCCGGTCTGGGCCGTCGTCAGGTTCGCCATCTCGACGACATCCTCGCCGGCCAGTTCTTCTGCCAAGGGCGTATCGGCAGGGATTTGCAGAATATCGTCGGCCTTCATGGCGGGGTGTTTATCACAATCAATGCCCGGACGCAGCGCGCGACGTCATGGCAAGCGCCGCTTTGCCGGCGGCATAGCTATCAGTCCGATAAGCGCCGGCGGTCGCGACGACGACCAGATCGAGGCCCGGCACGACATAAGCGCACTGGCCGCCCCAGCCGCCGCAATGGCCGGCAGCAACATCAGGCCGAGCGTGACCATTATGATCCGGCGTGTCACCCCATCGCCGAAGCCATAATTTGCGACTCCTGCATCGGTCATGGTGCTTTGTATCCCTACTCGTCATGGCCGGTGGGCCTTTAGCCCGCGGGCCTGACCCGCGGGTTGACCCGGCCATCCACGCATCCGACATCTGGATAGAACCGATTTCCGGCGCATGGATGCCCGGATCAAGTCCGGGCATGACGTTCTTTATGAAACCTTGATTTCGGCTATTCATTTCTGAATCAACGCTCAGAACATTCCCAGCCCCAAAATCCCCTCCGCGGGGTCGAGACCGGCGAGAACGCGCCGGCCGATGAGATCGCGCAGGGTCTCCGAGGTGCCGCCGCCGAGCGTGCCATAGCGGGCGCCGCGGTAGAGGCGCGACACCGGGAACTCGTCGGTAAAGCCGTAGCCGCCGTGCACCTGGATCGCCTCGCTGGTGACGCGCAAGGCCATTTCGTTGCAGGTGACCTTGGCCATCGCCGCCAACAGCGGATCGGGAAACGGGTCGGCGCTCTGACAGGCGCGGTAGAGGATGCTGCGCCCCGCTTCGATATCGCGATACATCTCGGCGATCTTCCAGCGCATCCCCTGAAAATCGGCGATCGCCCGGCCAAAGGCGCGGCGCTCTTTTGCGTATTTTACAGCTTCCCCAAAGGCGCCCTCGGCAAGGCCCAGGGAGATGCTGGGATTGAGGCAACGCTGCGTGTTGAAGGCGTCGAGCAATTTGCGAAACCCGTCTTCGAGCACGAGGTTTTCCGGCGGCAATTCGCAATCCTCAAAGCGGACTTCGTGCAGGTTCTCGCCGCCCATCGTATGAAACGTGCCGGTGACGGCGAGACCCGGCATCCCCTTCTCGACCAGAACGCAGCCGATCCCCTCGCGCCCGGGTTTGCCATCGACGCGGGTAAAGACGACAAAAAGCCCGGCCTCCTCAGCGCGGCTGATCAGGGTCTTGACCCCGTTGAGGCGCAACCCGCTGCCGGTGCGCGCAACATTGGTCTTGTAGTTGGCGACATCGGTGCCGGCGTCGGGTTCGGTCATGCAGATCGCCAAAATGCAATCGCCGCTCGCGACCGCCGGAAGGACGCGGGCGCGGATCGCTTCCGGGGCATAGGCGGCGACGATGCGGGTCTGCACCCCCACTTCGCCGAGGACCGCCATCGCCGTCGGGTAGCAGGTCTTGGCGATCTCTTCGAGCACCAGCGCGGTGTCGAGCACCGGCAGACCGAGACCGCCATACTCCTCGGGCACCGCCATGCCGAGAACGCCGAGTTTGGCGAGCGCGCGCATGTTCTCCCACGGAAAGGTGCCGTCCATCCAGCGCGCGGCGCGTTCGCGGAACTCGCTTTGCGCGAGATCGCGGACGGTCGCGACAAAACGGCGCTGCTCGTCGGACAGGCTCAGGAACACGCTTTTCTCCTCACAGAAGACCGAGATCGCGCAGGCTCGCGTGCCGGCCGCGGCCGATGATGACGTGATCGTGCACGGTGACGCCGAGCGGGGCGGCGGCCTTGGCGATGTCGCGGGTGACGGCGATGTCGGCCTGCGAGGGCATCGGATCGCCCGAAGGATGATTGTGCACCAGGATCAGGGCCGAAGCGCCGAGTTCGAGCGCGCGCTTGACGACCTCGCGGATGTAGACCGGGGTGTGATCGACGGTGCCGCGCTGCTGGCGCTCGTGCCGGATCAGCGCGTTTTTGCGGTCGAGAAACAGAAGATGAAATTCCTCGATCTGACCGTAGGCGATCTGGGCGTTGCAATAGGCGATCAGCTTGTCCCACGAGCCGATCACCGGGCGCTCGCGCAATTCCGCGCGGGCAAGTCGGAGGGCCGCTTCGCGCACCGATTTGAGGATCGCGACGCCGGGCACGCCCAGCCCCTTGACGGCGAGCAGCGCCGCGGGATCGGCGCTCAACACCTCGGCCAGACCGCCAAACTGCGCGATCAGACCCTTGGCCAGCGGCTTCATGTCCTGGCGCGGGTTGGCGGCAAACAGGAGAAGTTCGAGCAGTTCGTAATCGGGCAGGGTTTCGCCGCCGGCGATGAGGCGCTCGCGCAGCCTTTGGCGGTGGCCGTGAAAATGCGGCGCCCCGCCTGCTTCGCCAAGACCGGGCGGCCTCTTGCGCGCGCCGGCTTTGCGCTCGCTCATCGCGGCGGCGCTCTCCGCCGCGCCTTGAGGGCGGCGAATGCGGCACCGGCCATCCGGTTTGGCTCATCCGTATCAAAGGCGCGGACAAAACAGTCGATGCCGCTTGTGATCGCGGCATCGGCGGGCAGGTTCTCCCACTCGCGGATCAGCGCCTTTTGCAGGCGGATCGCTTGCGGGCCGGCGGCGAGGATCGGGCGGGCGAGACGCGCCACCGCAGTGTCGAGTTCGCTCGCCGGCGCGATCGCGTCCACGAGACCCCAGGCCAGTGCCTCCTTGGCGTCGATCATTTCGCCGGTCAACAACAGGCGGCGGGCGCGACCCCAGCCGATCAGCTTTGGCAACAGCGCCGCCTCGACGACCGAGGGAATCCCGATCCCGACCTCGGGCATGCCAAAGCGCGACCCCTCACCGGCAACGCGCAGATCGCAGGCGGCGGCGAGTTCGAGGCCGGCGCCCAGGACGTAGCCGTCGATCCGGGCGATGACCGGCACCGGCATCCGGCGGAAGGCGTCGCAGCAGCGATGGACCAGGGTGATAAAGCCGCGCGCGCTGCTCTGGTCGAGGGCGGCGATCTCGCCGATGTCGGCGCCGCCGACAAAGGCGCGCCCGCCGGCGCCTGTGAGGATCACGAGGCGCAGCTCGGGATCGGCGGCGAGCGCCTCCGCGGCCGCGATGATCCGCTCCATCAAGGCGCGGCCGAGACTGTTGAGCCTCTCGCGATTGTCGATCGTGAGACGCGCGAGCACTCCGCCCTCGGCCAGCGTCTCGCGGGTGACGGAAATGTCTTGGGTGTCCATGAGCCGCTCCGCAAACCGACTTCCGGCGGCCAAAGATACCCGTTATCGGGTCCGGATCGCTAGGTTTGGCGCTGGCGCCGGTGTTCCCGTCGCTCGGCCTTGCCGAGGATCTTCTGAGCGTCGTCAAATAGCAGTCCAGCCTTCTGCCCCTTTCCCTCCTCGTGCAGGGCGCGGGCCAAGGTCAATTCGGTATAGGCGAGCCGCGCACTCCCGCGCCCCTCGCCGCGCACCAGCACCCATATCGCAAAACGCAGCGCCGCGGCGGCCTCGCCCGGCCGGCCGAGACCGAGTTCGGCGAGACCCAACTCGTGATAATCGTCGGCGATGAGGGGATGCGTCGGGCCGAGCCGGGCCTGATCGAGAAGCGCCGCCCGCTCGATCAGCGGCAGCGCCGCGGCAAAGCGCTTCTGCCGAAGATCGAGGACGCCGAGCGCGGCAAGATCGCGCGCCGTCATCGGCCCGGCCTTGCCGTCCGCCGCCCGGTCGAGCGTCAGTGCCCGGCGCAGGACGCGCGCGCCCTGCGCAAAACGCTTTTGCATGACGAGCGCGCCGCCGAGCGCGCGCAACGCTTCGGCATGGTACGAATTTCCCTGCCGGCCGGCGCGGACGGCAAGAGCGACGGCCTCTGCGGCCCATTTGTGCGCCGCCGCACCGTCGCCGCGCGCCCGCGCGATCCGCGCCAGACCGCACAGGATCGGCACCAGCGCCGGATTGTGCGGCTCAGCATGGTCAAGCAGATCGCGCCGGGCGGCGAGCAGCAGCGGCTCGGCGTCGAGGTAGCGCTGCATCTCGATATAGACCCGGGCCAGGTCCGTCATCGCTGTGGCCGGCGGCAGCGCGGCGCGGCCGGAGCCGTGCAGCGCCAATCCCAGCAGGCGGCGGCGCACGCGGAGGGCCGCTGTCAGATCGCCGGCGCGAAAGCGCTCTCGGGCATAGGCGGCAAGTTCTGGCGCAAGGTCGCGGCTGTTGTCCATCTGCCGACCCGCCCCGGCCGCAAGGGTTGCCGCGGCGGCGATCCCGAAAAGACCGGCGGCCAGCACGCCCAGCCGGAAAGCCCGCAGCATCGGCGGTCCTCTCGCGCTGTCTCACAAACCCCGGCGCCGCGCGCCGGGACGCGGCGGCGCGTTCAGGCCGAGATCGCCTCGGCTCTGCCGGCGACAAGAGTGCTGTAGAGTTCGCGCAGCAGCGGTTTTGTCTCGGCGAGATTTTTGCTGATCGCAACCCCGGCCACCGGGGTCAGCGAGACCGCCTTGTGCTTCTTGATCGTCTCCTCGGCGAAGAAGCCCCAACGGATCAGATTGCCGACCCGCTCCTTGATCGCCAGATGGCCGAGCCGCAGCGTGTCCCACATGCGGCTGTTGATCTCATCGATCACGAGGGCCGGGGCGGCAGCCTCATCGCTGCCATAGGGACTGGCCCCCCAGAGCAGCATCACGATCGCCCAATACTGGTAGGTGACGAGATGATCCATCGCGTCATCGAGATGGGCCGGGGTCAACCCCTTCTGGCGCGCGACAAACTCGCTCATCTCCCGCCATTTGTGCTCGTAGGCGCCAAAAAAGGAGGACAAGGCCGCAATCGCGCTCTTGTCCGGATGCGCCGCGGCGAAGCGTGCGCGCCCGGTCCCGGAAAAGATCGCGCACACCTCGTCCGCAATCTCCCGGCAGTGCCGGTCAAAACGGTCGAACAGCCGATCGGTCGGCTTGATCAGACAGGCAGGGGAGGCCGTGCTGGGCTGATCTTCGAGGGTGACGATGCGAACAAACCCGTCCTGTTCGCAATCCTTGATCCGCTCGATGCAGGTGCGGATATCGGTGCCATACATGCCGTAGAGCGCGCGGTGCACAGAACGGCACGAGATTCCCCCGCTCGATCGCGCAAAAAAGAGGACATACCAATGCGCCCGCTTATTGAGGCCCGGAAAATGTTTTTGCCAGTTCTGGTGATAGCGGGTCAGAAAGCGGGCGACGATGCGATCGTCGGATTTCAGCTCGGCATAGTCGGAATTCATTGCGTTTCCCCGTGCCGGCGGCGGGGCCGCCGCCTGCGCTGACCGTTCCGCCGGGGCTTCCGGCGTGACCGTGATCCTCCATCCGGCATCGAACGTATTGGAAACGTCCGGAAACGTCCATAGCCGCTTTGCGGGAATTTATCTATCGCGCCGTGCAACTGCAACACCCTTGACCGCGCGCCGCGGCAGACGGAGGCTTTGCCCCGACCTTGCCACACCTGAGAGAGAGACCATGACCGCAAGCGAGCAAGCGCGCCGGGCGGAAACCTTCCGCCAGCGGCATCACCAGGCGCCGCTGCTGCTGTTGCCAAATGCCTGGGATGCACTGTCCGCCCGCCTTTTTGTCACAGCGGGCTTTGCGGCGGTGGCGACGACAAGCGGCGGGCTGGCCTGGGCGCTCGGCTACCCCGACGGCGAACAGGCGCCGTGGCCGGACGTTGTCGCGGCGACCGCGCGCATCGTGCGCGTCGCCGGCGCCGTGCCGGTCACCGCCGACATCGAAGCCGGCTATGCCGAGACGCCCGAAGCGTTGATGCGCTCGATCGGCGAGATCATCGCGGTGGGCGCGGTCGGCATCAATCTCGAAGATGGCATCCCGCGCGATCACGCCGCGCCGCTGCGGCCGGTGGCCGAGGCCGCCACGCGCATCCGCGCCGCCTGCGAAGCGGCGCGGACCGCCGGGGTGCCGATCGTCGTCAATGCCCGCACCGATCTCTATCTGCGCCCGACCACCGACGAGGCGGCGCGCTTTGCCGAGACCGTGGCGCGCGGCCGGGCCTATCTCGCCGCCGGCGCCGACTGCATCTATCCGATCGGGCTGCGCGATCCGGCGACGATCGCGCGCCTCGTCAAGGAACTCGCCGCCCCGGTCAACATCGTCTTTCGCGCCGGCGCGCCATTTGTCGCCGAGCTTGCCGAACTCGGCGTCGCCCGCGTCAGCACGGCAAGCGGGTTGACCCTGGCGGCGATGGCGGCGATCCGCGGCACCGCCGCGGCGCTTCACGCGACCGGCCGGATCGAGCCGCCGGCCGGGATGCCCTCGCACGCCGAGGCGCAGGGTCTGTTCGCGCTCGATTGAGGCGGCGGCGCTCAGTCCGCTTTTTCCGTCAGGCCCGCAGCAGGGCGGCCATGATCCGCTCGCGGGTCAGCGGCAGATCGCGGATGCGCGCGCCCAAGGCGTGCGCGACGGCGTTGCCGACCGCCGCGGCGGTCGGACCGCCGGCGGCCTCGCCAAGACCGAGCGGCGGCAACTCGGCGGTAGGATTGACAAGCTCGACGCTCACCTCCGGCACCTCGCTGAAGCGCAGGACCGGGTATGTTTCCCAGTCGCGCGAGGCGATGCCGCTCTCGTCGAGCCTCACCCCCTCCTTCAAGGCCCAGCTTGCCGCCTGGATGATGTTGCCTTCGAGCTGGTTTTTTGCCCCGTCCGGGTTGATGACAAGACCGGCATCGGCCGCGCACCACACCGAGATGAGCCGGACGGTCTCCGCGACCGCGACCTCGGCGACGACGGCGGCATAGGCGGCGCGGTTCTTGTAGCGGGCAAAGCCGATGCCGCGGCCCCGCCCGCTGCCCGCGGGGCGGCCCGGCTGGCAGCCGCTCAGCCCGGCGGCGCGTTCGATGAC
>JBOHMF010000020.1:0-19278 GCA_050730055.1 Allostellaceae bacterium | reverse complement strand
ACTGAAGGCGATGCTGGCCAGCCTCTTTGGTGGGCGCATCTCCGAGGAGCTGATCTTTGGTTCCGAAAAGGTGACGACCGGCGCCGCCGACGACATCCGCCGCGCGACCAATCTGGCGCGGCGCATGGTGACCGAGTTCGGCTTTAGCGATAAGCTCGGACCCCTGCGCTACAGCGAGAACGAGGAGGAGGTCTTTCTCGGCCACTCGGTGACCCAGCGCAAGAACATCTCCGACTACACCGCCCGCGTCATCGACGAAGAGATCCGGCGCCTCGTCGAGGAAGGCGAGAAGACCGCGCATGACATCCTGACCGCGCGCCTCGACGAGTTGCATCTCCTGGCCAAGGGCCTCCTCGAATACGAGACCCTGTCGAGCGACGAGATCCGCCGCATCATCAAGGGTGAGCGGATCGTGCGCGAGAACGCGCCGCCGCCACCGGTCCCGAGCGACGACGCGCGGCCGGGCCGGCGCAGTTCGGTGCCGCCCTCGGGCCGGCCGAGCGGTCTCGAACCCGAACCGCAGCCCGGCACCTGAGAGCGCGTCCTCGCGCCCGCCTCGCTTTGTCCCATCCGAGAGCCGGCGGGTGAGGGGGCCGGTCAAACCCTCCCGCCGGCGCGACGCGAAATTGCCAAAATCGGGGTGTACCGTATGCTCCGGGACAGTATTCACGGAGCGTTTGCCGTGCCGAGGCAGGTGCGCCTGACACCTCCTGCAAAAACAGGAGGAACAGGCCGCAGGCCATCCGTGCCGGGTGCCGGGTGCGCCAAAAGCCCTTTGACACGCGCGCGCGTTTGCCGTGAATAACAGACCGACAAGACATTGCACAGTCCGGGTATCATGAGGCGAAAACTGTTTGGTACGGATGGGATTCGCGGCACCGCCAACAGCGAGCCGATGACGCCGGAAACGGCGCTCAAGGTGGCGATGGCGGCCGGGGAATGCTTTCACAACGGTCAGCACAAGCACCTCGTCGTTATCGGCAAGGATACGCGGCTGTCGGGCTACATGCTCGAACCGGCCCTGACCGCCGGCTTTGTGACGATGGGGATGGACGTGGTGCTGGTCGGACCGCTGCCGACCCCGGCGATCGCGATGCTGACGCGCAGCCTGCGCGCCGATCTCGGCGTCGTCCTGTCGGCTTCGCACAACCCTTACGGGGACAACGGCATCAAGCTGTTCGGGCGCGACGGCCACAAGCTGTCGGATGAGATCGAGGGCAGGATCGAGGCCCATCTCGACAAGGCGCCGGGCCGGCGGGCCGGCCCCGCCGAACTGGGGCGGGTGAAACGGCTCGACGACGCGGGCGGACGCTATATCGAGTTTGTCAAGCAGAGCTTTCCGCGCGGGCTGCGCCTCGACGGATTGCGGGTCGTCGTCGATTGCGCCCACGGCGCGGCCTACAAGGTGGCGCCGACCGTGTTCTGGGAGTTGGGGGCCGAGGTGTTCTCGCTCGGGGTGGCGCCGGACGGGCTCAATATCAACCGCGAATGCGGCGCCCTCGCGCCCGAGCAGATGCGCCGCGAGGTGCTGGCGCGGCGCGCCGATCTTGGCATCGCCCTTGACGGCGACGCCGACCGGCTGGTCATCGCCGACGAGCACGGCATGATCCAGGACGGCGACCAGATGATCGCACTGATCGCGGCCACCCTGGCAAAGAGCGGCCGTCTCGCCGGCGCCGGCGTGGTCACGACGGTGATGGCGAACCTGGGGCTCGAGCGTTTTCTCGCCGGCCACGGCATCGCGCTCCACCGCACAAAGGTCGGCGACCGCTATGTCTTTGAGAAGATGCAGAGCCTTGGCTGCAATCTCGGCGGCGAGCCGTCGGGCCACATCATCCTCAGCGATTATGCGACGACCGGCGACGGGCTGATCGCCGCCTTGCAGGTGCTCGCCTCGATCGTCGAGACCGGCAAGAAGGCGAGCGAGGTGTGCCGGATGTTTGCGCCGGTGCCGCAACGCCTGCGCAGCGTCCGTTACGGCGAAGGCCAGCCGCTCGAAAACGCCGCGGTAACGCAGGCGATCGCCGCCGCCGAGGCGCGGCTCGGCACCGCTGGCCGGCTCGTCATCCGCGAATCGGGCACCGAGCCGGTGATCCGCGTCATGGCCGAGGGCGAGGACGAGGAGCTGGTCGAGATCGTCGTGCAGGAGATCTGCACCGCCATCCTGACCGCCGCGACCGGCACCGACCAGGACCGGTTTGTGCCGCACGCGATCGGCGGGACGGCCCAGGCGGCAGAATGATGCGCGGCCCCGGCCTTCATGGTCGCGTGCTGATCATCGCCGGCTCGGATTCCGGCGGCGGCGCTGGAATCCAGGCCGACATCAAGACGGTAACGATGCAGGACGCCTATGCGGCGACGGCGATCACCGCGCTGACCGCGCAGAACACCGAGGGTGTCTTTGATGTCTTGCCGATCCCGCCGGATTTTGTGCGCCGGCAGATCGAAGTTGTGCTCAAGGACATCGGCGCCGATGCGGTCAAGACCGGGATGCTGCACGATGAGGCGGTCATCACCGCGGTCGCAGCCGCGCTTGACGAGGATGCGCGCACGGTGCCGCTCATCGTTGATCCGGTCATGGTCGCCAAGGGCGGCGCGCGCCTCATCGAGGAGGACGCGATCGACGCGCTGAAGCGACTGTTAATCGCGCGCGCTGCGGTGGTGACGCCAAACCTCGTCGAGGCCGAGATCCTGCTCGGGCAAAAGATCGCCTCGGTCGCGCAGATGCGGGAGGCGGCGCAGGATCTGCTGGCGCTCGGCCCTTGCGCGGTGCTGCTGAAAGGCGGCCACCTGCCGGGTGCCACCGTGACCGACGTGCTCGCGACCTCTTCCGGCGTGCGCGTGTGGGAAAGCCCGCGGATCGAGACGCGGCATACGCACGGCACCGGCTGCACGCTCGCCTCGGCGCTCGCCGCCGGTCTCGCCCAGGGCATGGCCGTCGAGGATGCGGTCGCGCGCGCCCGCGAATACGTGCGGCGCGCGATTCTGTCGGCCCCCGGCTTTGGCCGCGGCCACGGTCCGCTCGACCACGCCCACCCTCTGCGCTCGTGACCGGTTGCAGCCATGCGCCTCCCGCTTTATCAGATCGACGCCTTTGCCGAGGGGCCGTTCACCGGCAACCCGGCCGCGGTGTGCCCGCTCGACACCTGGCTGCCGGACGCGGTGATGCAGGCGATCGCGGCCGAGAACAATCTGTCGGAAACCGCCTTTTTTGCGCCCGAGGGCGAGGAATACCGGCTGCGTTGGTTCACCCCGGCAACCGAGGTCGATCTGTGCGGTCATGCGACCCTGGCCTCCGCCTATGTCGTGTTCCATTGTCTCGCCCCCTGGCGGCGCTGTGTCCATTTCCGCACCGAGAAGGCGGGAACGCTTGCCGTCAGCCGCGAGGGGGATCTGCTTGCGCTCGATTTTCCGGCGCATCCGCCCGTCCCCTGCCCGCTGCCGGAAGGGCTTGCTGCCGCGCTCGGCCGCGTCCCCGCCGCGATGCTGGCCGCGCGCTATTATCTTGCCATCTATGACAAGGCTGAGGAGGTTGCCGCGCTCGCTCCCGATTTTCGGGCGCTCGCCCGCCTCGACCGCCCCGCGCTGATCGCCACCGCGCCCGCGGCCCCGGGAAGCAGTGCCCATGATTTTGTCTCGCGCGTCTTTGCGCCGGCTGTCGGCATCGACGAGGACCCGGCCACCGGTGCGGCGCATTGCACCCTGATCCCCTATTGGGCGGGGCGTCTCGGCAAGGGCCGGCTTGTGGCGCGCCAGGTTTCGCGCCGCGGTGGCACGCTGTTGGGCGAATTGCGGGGTGAGCGGGTTGCGATCGCCGGCCGTGCCGTGCTCTATCTCACTGGCACGATCGAGATCTGAGCGGGTCTGTCGGAGGGTCGGGAATGGCGAAAACATATCGGGTCGCGGTCATCGCCGGGGACGGCATCGGGCCGGAAGTCATGCCCGAGGGGATCGCGGCGCTCGAACGGGCGGCCGGCGCCTGCGGCTTTGCGCTCCACTGGCAGGAGTTCGACTGGAGTTGCGAGCACTACGCCAAGACCGGGCGGATGATGCCGGAGGACGGGCTCGACCAGCTCTCCGGCTTTGATGCGGTCTACCTCGCCGCGGTCGGCTATCCCGGCGTGCCCGACCACATCTCGCTCTGGGGCCTCTTGATCCCCTTGCGCCGCGGCTTTCACCAATATGTCAACCTGCGCCCGGTGCGGTTGTTGCAGGGCGTCGAATCGCCGCTCAAGGGTCGCGGTCCCGGCGACATCGATTTCTATGTCGTGCGCGAAAACAACGAGGGCGAATATTCCGAGATCGGCGGCCGGCTCTATTCCGGCAGCGAGTACGAGATGGCGATGCAGCAGGCGGTCTTTACCCGGCGCGGGTGCGACCGGGTCATGCGCTACGCCTTTGATCTCGCCCGCGGGCGCAAAAAGCACGTGACCTCGGCCACCAAGTCGAACGGCATCATCCACACGATGCCCTATTGGGACGAGCGCTTTGCCGCGGTGGCCAAGGATTATCCCGACGTGCACACCGACCAGTACCACATCGACATCCTGACCGCGCATTTTGTCCGCCATCCCGACTGGTTTGACGTGGTTGTCGGCTCCAACCTGTTTGGCGACATCCTCAGCGATCTCGGCCCCGCCGTCGTCGGCTCGATCGGCATCGCCCCCTCGGGCAACATCAATCCCGAGCGCGAATACCCTTCGATGTTTGAGCCGGTGCACGGCTCGGCACCGGATATCGCCGGGCGCGGCATCGCCAACCCGATCGGCCAGATCTGGTCGGGGGCGATGATGCTTGCCCATTTTGGCGAGCACAAAGCCGCCGCCGCGGTCGAGCGCGCGATCGCGGAGGTCCTTGCCGACAGCGGCACCCGCACCCCCGATCTTGGCGGCAATGCCGGAACGCGCGATCTCGGCGCGGCGATCACTGCAGCGATCCGCTGAGCATCGGGCCAATCGCAGCAAGAGCACGGCAAGCCGCGCTACAGCAGTTCGCGCGGCGGCCGGGCGCGGCCAACCGAACTGCGATAGATCGGCTGGCGGACCTGCGCGTGGCTGATTGTCCGGACCGCGCACTCGGTCTTGTGAAACCCGAGACAGGCGTCGTCCCAGTCAAGACCGCAATCAAACCGGGCGGGCGCCCCTCGGCCGGCGATCGTTAACCCATATTACGGGTTGCTTATGGTATGCTTGACCAATGCTGAAAGCAGCGCGCCTGGCCGCCGCTGAGGGAGACAATGGCGATCGCGATCGGGGGTGATGAGGCGCCGCCGGGGAGTCTGGTGTCGAGCGAAACCGGGCTTGCCTGTCTCTTTCGCCTGGGCGTGCAGAACGGGGTTTATGCCGAAGTGGGCGCGGTGCGACGCCGCGCGCTGATCGACGGCGAGGTGATCGCGACGGCGCGGCTGGCCGAACTGGCCGGCGAATTCGGTCTCGACGCCGCGCCGGCGCTGCTCGATTGGACGGCGCTGCGCACCCGGCCGTTCAGCCATCCGCTCCTCCTGGTCCTCGACAACCGTAATGTCGTGATCCTGATGGGGTTGCGCCGCGGCGCCGAGGAGATCGCGGTCTCCGACCCGCTGCATCGCGAGGGCGAGGTGTTTTTTCTCGCCCGCGACGCGTTGGAGCGCGCCTGGAGCGGGGCAGCGCTGATCGTCACCCCAAAGCCGCCCGCCGCCGAAGAGGGCGGTTTCGGCTTTTCCTGGTTCACAAAGAAGATCTTTGCCGAGCGCCGGCTGCTGCGCGATGTCATCGCCGCCGCGCTGGCGATGAACCTGATCGCGCTGGCGGTGCCGATCTTTTTTCAGTTGCTCGTGGACAAGGTCATCCCCAACCAGGCGCTCGCCACGCTCTATGCGCTGACCGCCGGGGTCGGCGCGCTGGTCCTCTTTGACGGCGGGTTCAATTATCTGCGCAACTATCTCCTGTCCTTTATCACCCGCCGCCTCGACCGTGCCGTCGCCAACGACACCATCGCCCATCTGCTCAAATTGCCGATCGACTATTTTCACGCCAACCCTTCCGGTGTCATCGCCTACAAATTGCAGGAGGCGAACAACGTCCGCGAGTTTCTGGCGAGCCGCCTGTTCAATACCTTTCTCGATTTTTCCGGGATCGCGATCTTTCTGCCGGTGCTCTTGATCTATTCGTGGCGGCTGACGGTGATCGTGCTGGCGGTGGCGGGGCTGGCCTTTCTCGTGCTCGCGGTGATCGCCCGCCGCTTTCGCCGCGAACTCAACGAGGTCAATGAGATCGAGGGGCGGCGCAAGGCTTTTCTGTTTGAGATCCTGAACGGGATCACGACGATCAAGAGCCTCGCGCTGGAGCCGCGCTCGCTGCTGCGCTGGCACCGCCAGACCGACGAGGCGACCAACCGCAGCCTCGCGCTCGACCACACCGCCGCCAAGGCGCGCGCGCTGGTGACAAGCCTGGAGCGGGCGATGAGCGTTGGCATCGGCGCCGCCGGAGTCCTCTTTGTGCTCAAGGGCCAGATGACGGTGGGGGCGCTGATCGCCTTCAACATGATGGGGCTGCGCCTGGCGCAGCCGCTGATCCGCGCCTCGACCCTGTTGCAGGAATATCAGCGCGCGGTGCTGTCGCTGAAGCTGCTGGCGCAACTGATGCAGACAAAGCCGGAGCCGGCGGGCGGGCAATTGGCGCCAAAGATCCGCGGCCACATCGAATTCGAGGACGTGACCTTTCATTATCCGGCCTCGCCCACTCCGGCCTTGAAAGAGGTCTCGCTGGTGATCGAGCCGAGTCAGGTGGTCGGCATCGTCGGCCGCAGCGGCTCGGGCAAGACCACGATCACCCGGCTGTTGCAGGGCCTTTACCGGCCGCAGGCCGGGCTGGTCAAGGTGGACGGGCAGGATCTGAAGGAGCTCGATCTGGCGCATCTGCGCACCCAGATCGGCGTCGTCCTGCAGGAGAATTTTCTGTTTCGCGCGACGGTGCGCGAGAACATCGCGATGACCAAGCCCGCCGCCCCCTTGGACGAGGTGGTACGGGCGGCGCAACTGGCAGGCGCGCACGAGTTTATCCAGCGTCTGCCGCACGGCTATGCGACGCTCCTCGAAGAGGGAGCACAGAACCTCTCGGGCGGGCAGCGCCAGCGTCTGGCAATCGCCCGCGCCCTCATTCACGACCCGCCGATCCTGGTGTTTGACGAGGCGACGAGCGCGCTCGATCCGGAAAGCGAGGCGATCATCCAGCAGCATCTCGCCGGGATCGCGCGCGGGCGCACCATTGTCATCATCACTCACCGCCTCTCTTTTGTCGCCCGCGCCGAGGCAATCATTGTCGTCGATCAGGGCCGGGTGGTGCAGATCGGGCGGCACGATCAGCTGTTGCGCTCGTGTCTGCCCTACAACCAGCTGTGGAGCCAGCAGGCGAGGGTCTATCAGTGAGCCTGATCGAGACCCCCGCCGCCCCGCCGGCACCCCCCGCCGCAGAACGGCCGGCGCCGCGTGCGCTGCTCGACTACGATTTTCAGACGGTGCTGACCGCGCCGCCCAGGCAGCGCATTGTCTTGTGGCTGCTGCTGGCGCTGATCGTCGCGGCGGCGGCGTGGCTGGCGCTGGCCCGCGTCAACATCATCATCAGCGCCAACGGGCGGCTCGCCACCAGCGCCAACACCATCGTGGTCCAGCCGCTGGAAACTTCGGTGGTGCGCCAAGTCCTTGTCCATATGGGCGACAAGGTCAAAAAGGGGCAGGTTCTGGCGGTGCTCGACCCGACCTTTGCCGAGGCCGATGTCCGCGCGCTGTCGGCCAAGCTCAACCATCTGCGAGCCCTCTGCGACCGGCTCGCCGCCGAGCTTGCCGGCCGCCTCTATGCTCCCGCCAATCCCGATCCCGACGCGCTGACCCAGCGCGACATCTGGCAGAAGCGGCAGCAGGAATACGCCGCCCGGCTCGCCGTGCTCGACCGCAAGGCCAAGCAATACGAGGCCGATCTCGCCGCCCACAAGACCGCGGCCCAGGGTCTCCAACAGCAGATCCGATTGGCGGGTGACGCCGAGGGCATCTATCAGACCCTGGTGGCGCGCCAACTCGCCTCAAAACTCAAGCTGATCGCCACCACTGAGCAACTGGTCGAAGCCAAGGCACAGTTCACGACCAATCTCGGCGAGCAGCAGCAGTTGCATCAGCAGATTCAGGAGACCGCGGCCGAACGCGCCGCCTTTGCCGCGCAGTGGCAGCGGAAGCTCGCCGAGCAACTGGCGCAGAGCCGGGCCGAGCGCGACGGGGTCGCGGCGCAACTCGCCAAGGCGCAGTTGAAGCGCACTCTGGCGGTGCTGCGCGCCCCCGCCGCCGCCACTGTGCTCGCGGTTGCCGACCGCCCGCAGGGGGCGGTGGTGCAGCCGGCCGAGCCGCTCTTCCGCCTGATCCCTCTGGACTCGCCGCTGATCGCCGAGATCGATGTCGAGACCCGCGACGTGGCCCGGCTCAAACCGGGCGACCCGGTCACCGTCAAGTTCGAGGCGCTGCCGTGGGAAGAGTTCGGGCTTGTCCGCGGCGTTCTGAAAACCCTCGCCCCCGATACCGAACCCGACAAGAACCTCGCCGAGACCGCTCAGGACATCGACACGCCGCAGTTGAAACAGGCCGAGCGCGAGAGCCCCATTCACTACCGCGCCCGCGTCGAACTCACGCATAGCGAGTTGCGCAACCTGCCGCCCGGTTTTGTCATGCGTCCGGGGATGCGCCTCGTTGCCGAGATCAAGATCGGCCGCCGCTCGCTGCTGCAATACCTCCTCAACCCGATCACCCGCATCGCCGGCGACAGCCTGCGCGAGCCGTGACCGCGGCAAGTTGTTGCCGACCGGGTTTACTCCGTCCTGATGGGGGCAAAGCGCGTGCCACCGCTAATCTGGGTTAACCGTTCGGTGGCAAAGCCGGTCTGTGCGTTGACGCTCTGCGATCACTGTGGTTAACTGACTGGTAGGCAGGATTTTATGTGCCTTGCCGGTTTGAAATGCCAACAGTGGGAGGAGTCATGCCCGGCCAACGCAGGTTCCCATATTTCGGACTTAAACGCTTCTGCCGGCCCGCGACGGTCGCGGTCGCCGGTGTCGCGGTCGCGCTCTTGGCTGCGCACCCCGCCGCGGCCAAGAAAAAGGATGAAGTCTTCACGCCGCGGATGGCGATCAGCCTGCCCAACGGCCAGAAGATCGCCTCGTTCGACATCGGTTGGACCGATCCGCTCACTGGCGGCTATTACTTGGCCGACCGCACCAACGCGGTCGTCGATGCCGTCGTCATGAAGACCGGTCAGGTCGCCGTGCAGTTCAAGGCCAATTTCGCCGGCGCCGGCCCGACCCCCGACACCTCGGGGCCAAATGGCGTTCTGACCATCGATAATGTCAAGGCCAACACGTATCAACTCTGGGTCGGCGATTACGGCACCGGCAGCAACGGCGGCACCGGCGGCCTCTTGAAGGTCATCGATCTCACCGACGGCAATCTCCTCGCGACGATCGCGACCGGCGGCACCAAGCGCGCCGACGAGTTGTGCTATGACCCGAAAGACGGCCTGGTCATGATCGCCAACGATGCCGAGGCGCTGCCCCCGACCGGCCCCGGACCTTATCTCAGCCTGATCAGCACCAGCGGCAGCAATCAGTACAAGGTGGTCGGTCAGATCTTCATGAACGGCAAGAGCCCCGCCCCGCTCGCCACCAACGGTATCGAGCAGTGCCAGTACAGCTCGAGGACCGGGATGTTTTATGTGAACATTCCCGAGGTCAACGGCCCGGGCGACGATACCAACCCCGGCGCGGTGCTGGTGATCTCGCCAAAGACGATGAGCATCGTCAAAACCTATAACATCGACCACACCCTCTGCGAGGGACCGCAGGGGATGGTGCTCGGGCCGGACGACCAGATCCTGCTCGGCTGCAACGATCCGCTGAAGAACGTCCCCTCGACGATCATCATCAGCGCGAGGACCGGCAAGACCATCGCCGTGCTGCCAAATGAGGACGGGGCCGACGAGGTCTGGTACAACCCCGGCGACGGCCACTATTTCCTCGGCAACTCGGGCGGGGCCAATCCGCAGCATCTCGGCATCGTCGATGCGCTGACCGGGAGCGGCGATAACAGCCCGGTGACCGGTCTGCCGGGCAAGGGCGGCGCCCATTCAGTGGCGGCCGATCCGATCACCCTCAAGGTCTTTGTGCCGATTCCTTCAACCGCCTGGGCGGGGGCCTGCTCCGCGGTCGGCGGCGACGACAGCGTCGGCTGCATCCTCGTCTACAAGGCGAAAGCCTCAAAACACGAAGTCGAAGGCGAATAACTGCCCCAACACGAACCTGTACAAACCTTCCCCCGTCGCGCGGCTTACCCCGCGGGCGGGGGATTTTTTCTGGCCGGGAGCGCCGGCCGAACCGCGCCGGCTTGTCGCGCGCTCAAGGGCTTTTCTGCGACAAAGCGCGCGGTGCCGGCGGCGAATCCCATCGGGCGAGCCTCTTAACAGCGGGGAGCGATGCTGTTCTAATGCGCCCGGAGCGGGCCGCGCCGGATGACGGCCTCAGGGAGGAAGAGATGCCGCGATTGCAGGGTGCGCCGGCCCGACGCGCACCGCTTGCCGCCAGCTAGCGATCCGCGGCCGCGACGATGCCGGTTTCCCTCGATCTGGCGATCAACGCGTTGATCGCCGGTGTGCTGCTCGGCGGCTTTTACGCCGCCGTGACCGTCGGCGTCACGATCGCGTTTGGCATGCTCGACATCGTCAACATCGCCCATCCGGCCTTTATCGTGCTCGGCTCCTATATTGCCTATCTCGGCGCCCGCGATCTCGGCCTTGACCCGATCCTGATCGGGGCGCTGGCGACACCTCTATTCTTTCTGCTCGGCATGGTGGTGTATCAGGTCTATTATTTCTGCTTTGAGCGGCGCGGCGAGGAATCGATGCAGGGCCTCGCCTTTTTCTTTGGGCTGTTGTTTGTCACTGAAATCGCCCTGCTCCTGGTCTTTGGCGTCGATTACCGCTTTGTCGCGGCGCCTTATATCGGGCCGAGCCTGCATTTTGGCGCTTTCGAGCTGCCCTTGCGCATGCTCGTTCCGTTTTGCTGCTCGCTCGTCATGGTCGGGCTGTTGCAGCTCTACCTGTCGCGCAGCTTTGTCGGCCGGGCGATCATGGCCGTCTCGCAGGACCGGGAAGCGCTGCGGCTGATGGCCATTGATCCGGTGCGCATAAAACGCATCGCCTTTGGCCTGTCGATCGCCACCGCCTCGCTCGCCGGCGCCTTTCTGATCATCATCCAGCCGGTCCAGCCCTCGGTCGGCGACGATTATCTCGGCCGCGTCTTTGCCATCTGCGTGCTCGGCGGGATGACGAGCTTTCCCGGCATGCTCGCCGGGGCGGTCCTGATCGGTGTCGTCGAGAGCCTGACCGCGACCTTTTTCGGACCGTCATGGTCGCCCGCTGTCGCCTTCGGCTTTCTGCTGCTGGCGCTGGCGGTGCGGCCCTCCGGATTGCTGGGGCGCGCCGGATGACGACCATCCCGCTCCGGCTCAAGGCGCGGTCCGCGGCCTCCGGCGCCCTGTGGGGCACGCTCCGGTTCTGGCTGCTGGCGGCGCTCGCCGGTGCCGCGGTGCTCTTTGCCGCGCGGGCGATCGCCAACGAATACTTCTTTTTTGCCGGTTATGTCGTTCTGCAATATGTCGTGCTGGCCACCGCCTGGAACATTCTCGGCGGCTATACCGGCTACGTCAATTTCGGGGTCGGTGCGTTCTTTGCCTGCGGCGCCTACAGCACGGTTGTGCTGCACCAGACGACCGATCTGCCGCTGCCGGTGATGATGCTGGTCGGCGGTCTTGTCTCCGGTCTGATCGGCCTTGGCATGGGCGGTCTGACCATGCGGCTGCGCGGCATCTTTTTTGCCATCGCCACCCTGGCCCTGGCGATCGTCCTGCGGACCTTTATCGTCAACTGGGACTATGTCGGCGGCTCGCGCGGCGTTTATGTGATCCGGCCGGAACACGGGCCGATCCTCGGCAGCTATGTCCAATACCTGTTCTTTCTGATGCTGATCCTGGCGGTCGTCGCGGTGGCGATCGCGCGCACCATCGAGCGCTCGCGGCTTGGCCTCGGCTTTGCCGCGATCCGCGACGACGAGGCGGCGGCCGAGGCGGGCGGGGTGCCGACCCTGCGCCTCAAGCTGATCGCGACGGTGCTGTCGGGGGCGCTGATGGGCATGGCCGGCGCGCCGCTGCCGTACTATGTCACCTATCTCGACCCCGATTCGAGTTTCAGCCTCGCCTATGCCATCAACAGCGTGGCGATGCCGGTGATCGGCGGCACGACGAGCTGGGTCGGGCCGATCATCGGTGCGGTGCTGTTGGGGACGGTCCAGCAGGTCGCCACCGTGACGATCTCCTCGGCGCTCAACCTGATGATCGTCGGTCTGCTGCTGATCGCGTTTGTGGTCATCGCGCCCAATGGCATTGTCGGGCTGGTGACGGCGCGCCGCCGGCGCCGGAGCCGGTGATGGATCGGCCGATCCTGGAGGCGCGGGGGCTCGGCAAGCGTTTTGGCGGCTTTGTCGCGCTCGACGGGATCGCGCTCGCGATCATGGGCGGCGAGCGCGTCGGTCTGATCGGGCCGAACGGCTCGGGCAAATCGACGCTCGTCAATTGTCTGTGCGGAACCTTGCGCCACGACAGCGGCACCCTCGCGTTTGAAGGGCGCCGGATCGACCGGCTGGCGGCGCATCGGCGCACGCGCCTTGGCCTTGCGCGCAGCTTTCAGCTGCCAAGACCATTCCGCACGATGACCCTCGTGGACAATCTGCGCATCCCGCTCGTCTATACGGTCAATGCCCGACCCGGGCGGCATCTCGCGCAGACCGAGATCGATGAGCGGGCGCGGGCGATCCTTGCCGAGGTCGGCCTCGCCGACAAGGCGGACCATCTGCCGCGCGATCTGACCCAGGTCGAGATGCGCAAGCTCGAACTCGCCCGCGCCGTCGCCAGCCAGCCGCGCCTCCTGTTTGCCGATGAGACGATGGCGGGGTTGTCGCCCTCCGAGGTGGAAGAAATTCTCGATGTGCTGCTCCGCCTCAACGAGACCGGCATCACGATCGTCCTCATTGAGCACATCATGAGCGCGGTGATGCGCTTTTCGACCCGGCTGGTCGTCCTGGTGGCCGGGCAGAAGATCGCCGACGGCAGCCCGCAGGAGGCGATCCGCAACCCCGCGGTGGAGCGCGCCTATCTTGGCGAGTAGTCTCGAAATCGCCGATCTCGATGCCGGCTACGGCCGGGTGCGGGTGCTCGAAGCTGTCACGCTCCGGCTCGCACCGGGCGAGACCGTGGCCCTTCTCGGCACAAACGGCAACGGCAAAAGCACGCTGATGAAATGCGTGATGGGTCTGGTGCCGGCGAGCGCCGGCCGGATCGTCGCCGAGATCGATGGCACGCGCCACAATCTCATTGGCCGCTCGCCGCAGCAGATCGTCGATCTCGGCATCGCGCTGGTGCCCGAAGGGCGCCGCCTGTTCCCAAAATTGACGGTCGAGGAGAACCTGCTCCTCGGCGCCTATCGGCCTACCGCGCGCGCCGCGATCGCCGACAATCTTGCCTCCGCCTATGAAACCTTTCCGGTCCTGCGCGAGCGGCGGCGGCAGTTGTCGGGCAGCATGTCCGGCGGCGAGCAGCAGATGCTGGCGCTGGCGCGGGCCCTGATGTCGGCGCCAAAGATCCTGCTGATCGACGAGCCCTCGGTCGGTCTCTCGCCGCTCCTGGTGCGGCGCACGATCGACAAGATCAAGGAATTGAAGGAGCGCCATCAGCTGAGTGTTCTGATGGCCGAGCAGAATTTCAACCAGGCCGTCCGCATCGCCGATCGCGGCTACGTCATTGTCCACGGCAGGATTGCCTTTACCGGAAACTCGGCCGAGGAACTCAACAACAACGAGCTCGTCCGCAAGGTCTACCTCGGGCTGTGAGTGCCCGCCCCAATCTGCCAAATGGTTTGTCAAAAGCGTATTTGAACAGATTGCGGTCCTGTCCCGTCTTGTCGCCGTTTGTTCCGGGCCGCTTTGAGGCAGGATGACTGATCACATTGGCAGGCAGGCATCGCCTACCTTGCTTTCCTTAATTTTTCGACGATCGCATTAACCATTTATTTAAGTGACAATACAGGTTTAATAATTTATTTTCATAAAATGCTTCAGCAGAAATATCCCTTCAAGGTATATCTGCCGTTTCCATCGACCGTTGTCGGCGTGCCGTGGCGGACGGTGGCGATGACGGCAAGCGAGAGCGGCGCTTCGCAGGTCGCACGCAAGAAAATTCTTATCGTCGAAGATAATGAACTCAGCATGAAACTGGTCCATGATCTGCTCGAATTCCGCGGTTATGATATCTTGCAAGCGACATTGGGAGGCGATGGCGTCAGACTGACGCGCGAGTCGCACCCCGATCTGGTCCTGCTCAACCTGCAATTGCCCGACATCTCCGGTCTCGAGGTGGTGCGCACGCTCAAGGCGGACACCGACACGCGGGCAATTCCGGTTGTGGCCGTCACCGCCTTTGCCATGCGCGGAGACGAAGAGAAGGCCCGCACGGCCGGTGTTGACGGTTACGTCACCAAACCGATCCGCATCCAGGACTTTCTGCGGACAGTCGCAACCTATCTGGGGCTGCCCGGTTAGGGCCGCGCTGTCGGCGCCGCGGGCGGGAGGCCGGCGCAGTTCACGCGTCTTCCGCTTCGGCCAGCACATTGGCAAACAGGTCGCGGTCGATATTGCCGCCCGAGAGGATCACCGCGATCTGTTTGCCGGACAGGCGGTTTTGTTCCTGCATAGCGGCAGCGAGCGCCGCCGCGCCCGCTCCCTCGGCGAGATTGTGCGTATCGGTAAACAGAACCCGCATCGCATGGCGGATCTCGGCCTCCGAGACGGCGACGATGCGCGCGGCGCCGCGGCGGATCACCGCCAGCGCCGCTTCGTCAGGCTGGCGGCAAGCCAGCCCGTCGGCGATCGTCTCGGCCGTCTCGGTCGCGACCGGCCGGCCGGCGGCGAGGGAGAGCGCATAGGTCGGGGCTTCTTGGGCGACGACACCGACGATCTCGGTCCTGATCCCCAGCGCCTCGCGCGCCGCGATCATCCCTGAGATGCCGCTGCCGAGGCCGATCGGCACATAGGCGATGTCGAGATCGGACCGGGCGCGAAAGAGTTCGAGCGCATAGCTCGCCACCCCGCGCACCAGAAGCGGATGATAGGACCGCACGAGATGAAGTCCGTCGCGCTCGGCGAGCATTTCGGCATGCTCATAGGCCGCCTGGAAATCGTGTCCGGCCTCGACGAGACGGGCGCCAAAACCCGCCATCGCGCGGTTCTTCTCGCGGCTGTTGCCGTGCGGCACAACGATCGTTGCGGACAGGCCGAGCCGCGCTGCGGCAAAGGCGATGCTCTGCCCGTGATTGCCGCGCGTTGCCGTGACCACCCCGCCGGGATCGGGACGATTGCGCCGCAGGTCATCGAGGTAGACGAGACCGCCGCGCAGCTTGAAGGCGCCGATCGGGGTGTGGTTCTCGTGCTTGACCCAGATTTCGGCGCCGAGCCGGCGCGATAAGAGCGGCCAGGCATATTGCGGCGTCGGCGGCACGACCTTGTGCACCAGCGCGGCAGCCGCCTCCAGATCGGTCAGAGAAATCATGCCGGGCCTCGTCTCATACCGCCCGGAAGTGGTCGAGCAGAGGGCGCAATGTCTCCTCCGGGGCTTCTTCCGGGACGTAATGACCGCAATCGATCGGGCCGCCGACGGCGTTTGCCGCATAGTCGCGCCACACCGCGAGCACGTCGCCGTGGACGGTGCCGGTGTGGCTCCGCGCGCCCCACAGCACCAACAGCGGGCACGCGACCTTGCGGCCGGCATCGCGGTCGGCCGTATCCATGTCGAGATCGCAGGTCGCGCAGGCACGGTAGTCCTCGCACGAGCCGTGGATCGTCTTCCAATTGAAGCAGCGTACATATTCGGCAAACGCCACGGGATCAAAAAAGCCGAGACCGATGCCGGGCTTTGACAATTTGCGCTCCATGAACCACTGCGCCGGGACGCTTGCCATCATCCGCTCCGGCAGATCGCAGGGCTGGGCCATGAACAGCCAGTGCCAGGATTTGAGCGCCCATTCCTTCGAAGCGTGCGTCCAGATATGATAGTTTGGCAGGATGTCAATGACCGCGGCGCGGCGCACGCGATCGGGATGATCGAGAGCCATGCGGTGCACCGTGCGGGCACCGCGGTCGTGCCCGGCGGCAAAGAATTCGCGGTAACCGAGCCGCTCCATGACTTCGACCTGGTCGTCGGCCATCGCGCGGAACGAATAGTTGGCATGGTTCTCGCCGCCGTCCTCGGGGCCGAAGCTGTCGCCATAGCCCCGCAGATCGGCGGCGACGACGTGAAAATGGCGCGCAAGACGCGGGGCGATCCTGTGCCACGACACATGGGTCAGCGGGTTGCCGTGCAGCAGCAGCAAGGGCGGACCGTCGCCGCCGTGGCGCAGATGAATATGCGCGCCCGATGTGGCGATGTCGGTCTCGGTGAACCCCTCAAACATGTCTTTCCTCCGCGCGCGGCTGGCCGAGCGGCCTCTCGTTCCACTATGCTGTGGCCGGACGCCTCACGTCAAAGGAGGACCTGATCATGGCGATGGAGAGCCAAACCCGCGCACCCGGCTTCCAGTCCAACCCTGATTACCGCATCACTTTTGAACCCTCGCCGCGCCGCGTGCGGGTCGCGTTCAACGGTGCCGTTATCGCCGACAGCACAAAGGCGCACCTGTTGTTTGAGACGCGCCATCTGCCGGTCTATTACTTTCCGCGCGCCGATGTGCGCATGGACCTCTTGCACCCGACCGATCATCATACCTTCTGCCCCTACAAGGGGACGGCATCCTACTGGACCCTCGCGGTCGAGGGGCGCAGCGCCGAGAACGCGGTGTGGGCCTATCCCGAACCGTTTGCCGAGGTTGCCGCGATCGGGGACTTTGTCGCGTTCTACTGGGACCGTGTCGATCACTGGTACGAGGAGGACGACGAGATCTTTGTCCACCCGCGCGATCCCTACAAGCGGGTGGATGTCGTCAACGCGTCGCGCCCGGTCCGCGTCGTGCTGGGCGGCGAGACGGTGGCCGAGACGCGGCGCGCGCGCTTTCTGTTTGAGACGCGGTTGCCGACCCGCTACTACATCCCGCCCGAGGATGTGCGCATGGACCTTCTGGCGCCGAGCGACAAGCGCACCGCCTGCCCCTACAAGGGCCGCGCCCGCTACTGGTCGGCCCGGATCGGCGACAGGGTATTCGCAGACATCGTGTGGAGCTATCCCGAGCCGATCGCGGAATGCCCAAAGATCGCGGGCTATCTGTGCTTTTTTAACGAGCGGGTGGATGCGATCCTGGTGGACGGGGTTGAGGTGCCGCGGCCGCTGACGCCGTGGTCGCCGGAGTGGAAGGAGAAGGCGGCAGGCGCCCCCGATCCGCAGGGGTCGGTCGCGCGGCCGTAAGCCCAAGCCCCTCACCCCGACCCTCTCCCCGCACGCGGGGAGAGGGAGGGATCCGCGCCGAAAGCGTGGGAGTGTGAGGCGATCCGCGCGATCCTTACCGCCGCTCCGGCCCGAACGCGCGCAGAAAGGTGGTGACGGCGGCGTGCACGGCCGCGTCGATGTCCCGGTCGTCGGTCGCGGGGTCGAGTTGCAGGAGGCGCCGCAACTGGGTCTCGCCGCGCACCATCCCCATGAACTGCTCGGCGGCGAGGCGCGTATCGGCGAGAGCGAGCGTGCCGGCGGCCGCGGCGCGGCGCATGAACGCCGCGATCTGGGCGAGGTTGCGTTCCGGTCCGGCGTGCCAGAACACCCCGCCCAGCATCGGAAAGCGGGTGACTTCGCCGAGGATGATGCGGTGCAGCGCGATCGCGTCGGGCGACAGGATCAGGTCGAGAAAACGCCGGCCGAGCACAAACAGCGAGGCGGCGACATCGCCGGGATCGAGTTCCTGTGCCGAGAAGCCGGCAAAGCGGCGCTCGCATTCGCGCCCGATCACCGCGCCAAAGAGTTCTTCTTTGCTGGCAAAATGGGCGTAGACGGTGGCCTTTGATACGCAGGCTTGGCGCGCGATCGCATCCATGCTGACCGCGCCAAAGCCGCGCGCGAGAAAACTCTCCTTGGCGGCGGCGAGAATGCTCTCGGCCTTTCCGCCGGTCTCGCTGTCGGGTTCACCCGGATGCTGGATCGGTGGCGCCACGGTTCGGCTCCTCTCCCGCTTGACACCCTTTAGCCGGACTTGCATGCTGTCGCAAGACTGAACTGAACGGTTCAGTTCAACCTTTTTTCGAGCCGCATTTAGCCGATGCAAAAGAAACTGTTGATGGTTCTGCCAATCCTCGTTCTCGCGGGAATCGCGATCGGCGGGTGGTACTGGTGGACCGATTGGCGATTTCTCGAATCGACCGACGACGCCTATGTGGCCAGCGACACCTCCATCATCAGCCCGAAAATCTCCGGTTATATCAGGGAAGTGCGGGTCAGGAACAACGAGCGCGTGAAGGCCGGGCAGGTGCTCTTTGTGATCGACGACAGCGATTACGCCGCCCGCGTCGCCCAGGCCGACGCCGCGGTCAAAAGCGAACAGGCGACGGTCGCCACCTTTGGCGACCAGATCACCTTGCAGCAGGCAATGATCGCGCAAGCCGAGGCCGATGTGCAGTCGGCCGAGGCCGATCGGATCAGCACGCAGGCCGACTACCGGCGCTACCAGGCGCTGGCCAGCAGCGATTTTGCCAGCCACCAACGCTTTGAGCAGGCCCGCGACGCCGCCGCCAAGGCGGTTGCGGCGCTCGCCAAAAGCCACGCGGCGCTCCTTGCCGCGCAGGACCAGCTCGCCGTGTTGCGTTCCCAGCGCCGTGAGGAGGAGGCCAAGTTGCAGCAGGCAGAGGCCAATCTGCGGCTTGCCCGGAATGCTCTCGCCCACACCGTGATCCGGGCGCCCATCGGCGGCGTCGCCGGCAACCGCGCCGGGCAGATCGGGCAGTATGTGCAGCCGGGAACTCAGCTTCTGTCGCTGGTGCCGCTGCCGGATGTCTATGTCACCGCCAACTTCAAGGAAACCCAACTGACCTGGATGCGGCCCGGCCAGCCTGCCGAGGTCACGATCGACGCCTATCCCGGACAGACCCTGAAAGGGCGCATCGCCAGCTTTGCGCCAGGGAGCGGCGCCGAGTTCAGCCTTCTGCCGCCCGACAACGCCACCGGCAATTTCACCAAGATCGTGCAGCGCG
>JBOHMF010000019.1:0-20026 GCA_050730055.1 Allostellaceae bacterium | reverse complement strand
GTGCATGCCCCCGGCCGGCTGCTCCCAGGCCCGGCTCACGCTGACGACGATATTGAAACATCGTCGCCAGAGGCGAAACCGGCGCACCAGGAGAAAGGGCATCCGCTTCATGCCTTTTCCTCCAATGCGGCGGGCCGGCCTACTCCGGCCCACCGCTGACATTCCACCTCCAGGTTTACGTCCCGAGCAGTTCGTCGAGGACCCGCGCGAGATGGGCGAGATCCGCCGGCGTTGACAGCCGATGATCGCCGTCCTTGACCAGGATCACTGCGACATCGCGGCTCCTGAACCGCTCGGCGAGCCGCGGACTCGTCCGCCACGGCACGGACTCGTCGCGCATCCCGTGCAAGAGCCGCACCGGGCCGTCGAACGCGATCTCCGCGCGCATCACAAGATGCCGCCGCGCCTCCTCGAACATCGCCATGCGATAGGTATAACCGGCCCGATCGTAGTGCGAGGGCAGGGTGATGACGCCCGTCTCGCGGAACTCCTGCTGCATGGCCGGGTTGAGCCGTGCCCAGAACAGATCCTCGGTGAAATCGGGAGCCGCGGCGAGACCAACCAGCGCGTGCACGCGCGTTGGCCGGGCGCGCGCAGCCAACAGCATGATCCAACCCCCCATGCTCGATCCGATCAGGATCTGCGGCCCCGCGGTCAGCGCGTCGAGGACGGCGATCGCATCCTCGCTCCAGCGCCCGATCGACCCTTGCGCAAAATCGCCGCTCGATGCGCCGTGCGCAAAATAGTCAAAGCGCACATAAGCGCGCCCCTGCCGCCGGCAGTAATCTTCCAGAAAGCTTGCCTTTATTCCCGTCATGTCGGAGCGGAACCCGCCGAGAAAGACCACCCCCGGCGCCTTGCCTGCAAGGCGGTGGTGGGCAATTGTTGCGCCATCGGGGCGTGCTAAGATGGCCGGGGCCGGCGCGGACACGGGCGAACTCCTTGAAAGTCTTGCAGGAAGCGAATGGCCGAGGAGGATAGCATCGCGCCCACGGCGCCAACAGGCCGGCCGCCCGCGGTCTTGCAGATCGTGCCGAGCCTCATCTCGGGCGGTGCCGAACGTGGCACCGTCGAGTTGGCGGAAGCGCTCGTCGCCGCCGGCTGGACCTCCTGCGTCGCTTCCTCCGGCGGGCCGCTCGCGGCCGCGATCGTGCGCGCCGGGGCGATCCATCTGACCCTGCCGCTGGCCACCAAGAACCCGTTTGTCATCCGCCGCAACGCCGGCCGTCTGGCGCGCCTCATCCGCCGCCTCGGCATCGACATCGTGCATGCCAGGAGCCGCGCCCCGGCGTGGAGCGCGCGCGCCGCCGCGCGCGCCACCGGTCGCCATTTTGTCACAACCTTTCACAATGCTTACGACACCGATCTGCCCTTCAAACGCTGGTACAACTCGGTGATGGCCGAAGGCGAGCGGGTCGTCGCGATCTCCGATTTTGTCGCCGAATACGCCGCCCGCGTCTATGGCGTCGGCCCGGAACGGCTGCGCATGATCCCGCGCGGCGTCGATCTCGCCTTTTTTGACCCGCAGCGCATCGGGCTTTATCGCCTGAGCGCACTTGCCCAGGCTTGGCGGCTTCCTGACGGGATGCCGGTCGCTTTGCTGCCCGGGCGCTTGACCCGCTGGAAGGGTGGTCTCGATTTTATCGCCGCATTGGCCGCGCTCCCCGCCGAAATCTGCGGGGTCATGGTCGGCGCCGAGCAGCGTCCCGGCTTTCGCGCGGAACTGGAAGCGGCGGTCGCCCATCATGGGCTCGGCGCGCGCTTTCGCATCGCCGAGAACTGCCGCGACATGCCGGCGGCTTATCTCCTGGCCGATGTCGTCGCCGCCCCCTCGCGCGATCCCGAGGGGTTCGGGCGGGTCGTCGTCGAGGCGCAGGCGATGGGGCGCCCGGTCGTGGCCACCGATCATGGCGGCGCGCGCGAGACGATCGTGCCGGGAGAGACCGGCTGGCTTGTGCCGCCCGGCGACCCGCCGGCGCTGGCTGCGGCGATTGATACGGCTCTGGCGCTTGCGCCCGAAGCCCGGCGCGATCTCGGTCTGCGCGCCCGCGCTCATGTCGCGCAGCGCTTCACGCGCGCGGCGATGTGCGCGCGCACGATCGATGTCTATGAGGAACTGCTGTTCCCGAACGCAGCACAAGGAGAACAAGAAGATGACGGCTGAGGCGGGCACTTTTGACTACATCATCGCCGGCGCCGGTTCGGCAGGCTGCGCCGTCGCGGCGCGGCTCAGCGAAAGCGGGCGCTACCGCGTGCTGCTGCTCGAAGCCGGCGCGGATGACCGCAACCCCTGGATTCACGTGCCGATGGGCTATGCCCGCCTGTTTGCCGATCCGCGTCTCAACTGGATGTATGAGAGCGAACCCGAGGCCGAACTCGAAGGGCGCACCCTCTACCAGCCGCGCGGCAAGGTGCTGGGCGGCACCAGTTCGATCAACGGCATGGTCTATATGCGCGGCAATGCCGCCGATTACGACGAGTGGCGGCAGCGCGGCTGCACCGGCTGGGACTATGACAACGTCCTTCCCTATTTCAAAAAAGCCGAGGACCAGGAGCGCGGCGCCGACACGTTTCACGGGGTTGGCGGACCGCTCAAGGTGTCGGACCAGGCGGTGCGCTGGGAACTGGCCGAGCATTGGATCGCCGCCGCGGTCGAGACCGGGCTGCCGGCCAACCCCGATTTCAACGGCGCGCGGCAGGACGGCGCCGGACCGTTTCAGAGCACCACCAGCGATCGCCGGCGCTGGAGTGCGGCGGCGGCCTATCTGCGCCCGGCGCGGCGGCGGCCAAATCTGGCGGTGCGCACGGGCGCGCTGGCCCTCCGCCTCCTGTTTGAGGGCAGGCGCGCGGCGGGGATCGAATTTTCCAGCGGCGGCAGGCTCTTCCAGGCGCGGGCGCGGGGTGAGATCGTGGTCTGCGGCGGCGTCTACAATTCGCCGCAACTCCTGCAATTGTCCGGGATCGGTCCGGCCGCCTTGCTGCACGAACTGGGCATCGCGGTGATCGCCGACATCCCCGCGGTCGGCGAACATCTCCAGGACCATTTCTATGTCCGGCTCGCCTTCCGCTGCAAAAAGCCGATCACGATGAACGAGATCGCCAACAGCCCCTGGCGCCGGACCGTGGCCGCCGCCCGCTATTTCCTGTGCCGCTCGGGACCGTTTTCGAGCAACGGGGTGTGCGCCGGCGCCTTTGCGCGCAGCGATCCGCGGCTCGAACGGCCGGATTTGCAACTGAACCTCTCGATGTGGAGCTTTGCCGATCGCGGCCGGGCCGGGGTCAAACCGCACCCGTTTCCGGGCTTCAGCGTCAGCGCCGTCCATCTGCGCCCAGACGGGCGCGGCAGCGTGCGCCTCACGAGCCCGAACCCGCTGGCGCCGCCGGCGATCCGCTTCAACTTTTTGCGCACGCGCTACGATTTTGCGGCGCTGACCACCGGGATGCGGCTGGCCCGCCAGATCGCCCGACAGCCGGCCCTGGCGGATTATGTCGCCGCCGAGACCCTGCCCGGACCCGCGGTCGAAAGCGACGCCGATTTTGTTGCGGCGATCCGGCGTCACGGGCTGTCCAATCTGCACCCCGTCGGCACCTGCCGGATGGGCGGCGCAGTGGAGGGAAGCGTTGTCGATCCGCGCCTGCGCGTCTATGGGATCGGAGGACTGCGCGTGGTTGATGCCTCGATCATGCCTTCGGTCCCGGCTGGAAACACCAATGCACCAACCATCATGATCGCCGAAAAGGCGTCGGCCATGATCCTGGAAGACGCCCGCGCCGCGGCGTGATGAGAGAGCTGCGGGGTGGTTCCGGCAAAGCAACCCTCACCCATCAGCCCGGAGCCTGTCCTCGGGCCGCGCTTCGCGCGGACCCGTGGGGACTGGTCCCCCCTCCCCCGCATTGCGGGAGAAGGTGCCGAGCGCAGCGAGGCGGGTGAGGGCCTCGGCGATACTAAGTCCCCTTCGCAGCAAAAAATCCTCGTCATCAAGCTCGGCGCGCTCGGCGACATTGTCCAGGTGATGGGCGCGGTGGCGGCGGTGCGCACTCATCACCCGGACGCCGAGATCACCTTTCTGACGACCCGCCCCTACGCCGATCTCGCCCAAAGGGCGCCCTATTTTGACGCGGTGTGGATCGACGAGCGACCGGGCTGGGGCGATCCTCTCGGCTGGCTGCGACTGGCGCGGCGGCTGCACCGGGCCGGGTTTGCCCGCGTCTATGATTTTCAGACGCGCGCCCGCACCGCCATCTATTTTCTGATGATGGGGCGGCCCGAGTGGTCGGGGACCGCGCCTTTTGCCTCGTACCCGCACCGGAACCCGCGGCGCGACCGGATGCACACGCTCGATCGCCAGGAGGAGCAGTTGCGGCTGGCTGGAGTTGCCGGGCCGGTGCCGCTGCCTGACCTCACCTGGGCGGTTGTCGAGCCAGCGCGCTTTGCGCCGCCGGGCGAGTATGTGCTGCTGATCCCGGGTGGATCGCCGCACCGCCCGGAGAAGCGTTGGCCGATCGCGCATTACGCCGCATTGGCCGAGCAGATTGCCGCGGTTGGAATTGTCCCGGTGGTGATCGGCGCCCAAGCGGAGCGCCCGCTCGGCCAAGCCATCGCCAAAGCGGTCGGTGCGACCCGCGATCTGACCGGAGAGACCGGATTTGGCGATATTGTTGCGCTCGCGAGCCGGGCCAGGAGAGCCGTTGGCAACGACACCGGCCCGGTGCATCTTGCGGTCGCCGCCGGCGCGTCGGCAACGGTGCTCTATTCCGCCGCCTCCGATCCGGCTCTGACGGCGCCGCGCGGCCGGGACGTGGTGATCCTGCGGCGTGACGATCTCGCCGCTCTCGGCGTCGCCGAGGTTGCCGCGACCCTCGGCTTGGGCTAAAGCGCCGTCCATGAGCCCCGATCCCCACGCCGCGATTACTCTCACTCTGCCCGATGGCCAGCATCGCGCGTTTCCCGGCCCCGTCAGCGGCGCCGAGATTGCCGCCGCGATCGGACCCGGTCTTGCCAAGGCGGCCGTCGCGCTCCGCCTCGACGGCCGCGAGCGCGATCTCGTGACGCTGGTTGATCGCGACGCCGAGGTCGCGGTCATCACCCGCGAGTCGCCCGAGGGCCTCCAGATCCTGCGTCACGACGCCGCCCATGTGATGGCCGAGGCGGTCAAGGAACTCTACCCCGAAACCCAGGTAACCTTTGGCCCGGCGACGGAGACCGGCTTTTATTACGACTTTGCCCGCGCCGAACCGTTCACCCCCGAGGATCTTGCTGTCATCGAGGCGCGCATGCGCGAGATCGTCAAGCGCGACGAGACGATCACCCGCGAGGTCTGGGACCGCGACGCCGCGATCCGGTTTTTTCGCGATATCGGAGAGACCTACAAGGCGGAATACATCGGCGAGATCCCGCCCGCGGAAGAGATCAGCCTCTACCGCCAGGGCGATTTTGTCGATCTGTGCGTCGGGCCGCATCTCCCTTCAACCGGCCGCCTGGGGCAGGCGTTCAAGCTGATGAACGTCGCCGGCGCCTATTGGCGGGGCGACCCGAAAAACCCGCAATTGCAGCGCATTTACGGCACCGCCTGGGCGAGCCAGAAGGAGCTCGACCAGTACCTCTTTCGGCTTGAAGAGGCGGAGCGGCGCGACCACCGCCGCCTCGGGCGCGAACTTGATCTCTTCCATTTGCAGGAGGAGGCGGCCGGCAGCGTCTTCTGGCACCCGAAGGGCTGGACCCTGTTCCGCATCATCGAGACCTACATGCGCGCTCGGCTCGAACGCGCCGGGTATCAGGAGGTCAGGGGTCCGCAACTGCTCGACCGCAGCCTGTGGGAGACGACCGGGCACTGGGAAAATTTCCGCGACAACATGTTTATCGCCGAAAGCCGCGACGACAAGGTGCTGGCCCTCAAACCGATGAACTGCCCGGGGCACGTGCTGATCTTCAAGAACCGCCTCAAGAGCTATCGTGAACTGCCGCTGCGCCTCGCCGAATTTGGCAGTTGCTGCCGCAACGAGCCGTCGGGCGCCTTGCACGGGATCATGCGGGTGCGCGCCTTCACCCAGGACGATGCGCACATCTTCTGCACCGAGGCTGAGGTCAAGGACGAGGCGATCGCGTTCTGCGAACTCCTGCTGTCGATCTATCGCGATTTCGGGTTTGACGAGGTCGCGATCAAGTTTTCCGACCGGCCGCCGGTGCGCATCGGCTCCGACGCGCTATGGGACCGGGCCGAGAAGAATTTGCACGAGGCGGTCGAGGCGATCGGGCTGCCCTACGCGTTGAACCCTGGCGAGGGCGCCTTTTACGGGCCAAAGCTCGAATTTGTCCTGCGCGACGCTCTGGGCCGCGATTGGCAGTGCGGCACCTTGCAGCTCGACTACATGATGCCGCAGCGGCTCGGCGCCAGCTATGTCGGCGAGGATGGCGGCCGCCACGCGCCGGTCATGCTGCATCGCGCGATCCTCGGTTCGCTGGAGCGCTTTATCGGCATCCTGATCGAACATTACGCCGGCCATTTCCCGCTGTGGCTGGCGCCGGTGCAGGTTGTCGTCGCCTCGATCACCAAGGAAGCCGCCGGCTACGCCGCCGAGGTCGCAGAGGTCTGCAAGGCGGCCGGTCTCAGGGGCGTGCTTGATGCCGGCAACGACAAGATCAGCTACAAGGTGCGCGAGCACAGTCTGGCGAAAATTCCGGTGATGCTCGTCGTCGGGCGGCGCGAAACGCAGGAGCGCAGCGTCGCATTGCGCCGGCTCGGCGGCAACGCGCAGGAAGCCCTTGCGCTCGGCGAGGCGGTTGCTAGATTGTCGCAGGAAGCGGGGGTGCCAGAAGGGTCCCCGTGAGGGTTCGACACGAAAAGGAGGACGTAAATACCCCGGTCAATGCTGAATGTCACCCCCACCCGCGAGGGTCCGCGCATCAATGACGAGATCGCCGTCCTGCGCGTGCGTCTCGTTGATGACAAGGGCAGGATGGTGGGAGTGGTCGGGCGCAACGAAGCGCTCGCGATGGCGGCCGACGCCGGTCTCGATCTGGTCGAGATCGCCCCTGGCGCCGATCCGCCGGTCTGCAAAATTCTCGACTATGGCAAATACAAATACGAAGAACAGAAAAAGAAAAACGAGGCCCGCAAAAAGCAGAAGATTATCGAAGTCAAGGAAATCAAGCTGCGCCCCAGCATCGATGATCACGATTACGACGTCAAGATGCGCAGCATGATCAAGTTCATCGAGGATGGCGACAAGGTCAAGGTGACGATGCGGTTCCGCGGACGCGAATTGGCGCACCAGGAACTGGGCATGAATGTGCTGGTGCGGGTCAGGGACGATCTCGATGAAATCGCCAAGGTCGAGCAGATGCCGCGCATGGAAGGCCGGCAGATGACGATGGTTGTCTCGCCAAAATAGCGCCGCCTGCCTCCGCCCGGGACCCGGGGATGGCGGCCGGCTCCGCGGCTGCGCCTTGCCAGGGCGGAAACGCGCGGTTATAACCCGCGTCCGAAACGGGCGGGCCGCGCGGATGCGGGTTATTGCCCCGAGCAGGATTTTCAGATGCCCAAACTGAAGACCAAGAGTGGCGCCAAAAAGCGCTTTGGCCGTACCGCGACCGGCAAAGTGAAGCGCAACTGGGGCCACAAGCGCCATCTCTTGACCAACAAATCCAAGCGGGGCAAGCGGTTGCGGCGCGGCACGACCACCCTGGAAAAGGGCGACGCCAAGCTCGTCCTGACCTATATGCCGACACTGCGGGGGTAAGGGATGGCGCGCGTCAAACGCGGGGTGACGACCCACGCCCGCCACAAAAAGGTTCTTGAACTCGCCAAGGGCTACCGCGGCCGCGGCTCGACCGCCTACCGGGTCGCGATCGAGAAGGTCGAAAAGGCGCTCGCCTATGCCTATCGCGACCGCCGCAACAGGAAGCGCGATTTCCGCGGATTGTGGATCCAGCGCATCAACGCCGGTGCGCGCGAGCACGGGCTGACCTACTCGCAATTGATGCATGGGCTCCGGCTCGCCGGTCTTGGTCTCGACCGCAAGGTGCTGTCCGACCTGGCGGTCCGCGAGCCGGAGGCCTTTGCCGCCGTCGTCGCCACGGCGCGCGCGGCGCTGGACGAAGCGCCGGCGGCGGCAGCGGCCTGACCGGAACAGGCCGCAGCGATGCCCTTTGCGCGATTTACCGCAGGCTCCGCCCGCTGAGGCCGCGCGCCTTTTCTGCTGCGAAAGGGGCCGGTTGCGGCCCCTTTTTTGTCGGAGATTGAGGATTGGCCATGACCGAACTCGCGTCCCTGAGCAGCGACACACTGCGCGACATCGCCGCCGCCCCTTCGCCCGAGGCGCTTGAAGAGATCCGCCTGCATGTGCTCGGCCGCCGCGGCAGTCTGACCGAAGCGATGAAGGAATTGGGCCGCCTCGCCCCCGAGGAGCGGCGCCGGCGCGGTGCCGAATTGAACGCGGTGAAGGAGCGGATCACGGAAGCCCTCACGGCGGCGGCGGCGCGGCTCGGCCGGGTCGCGCTCCAACGGCGTCTCGCCGGCGAGCGCACCGACATCACCCTACCCGTCCCTTTTGCTGCCGAGACGGGCCGCATCCACCCGATCAGCCAGACCATCGACGAGATCGTCGCGATCTTTGGCGAGATGGGGTTTGCCGTCGCCGAGGGTCCGCATATCGAGGAGGATTTCTACAATTTCACCGCGCTCAACATCCCGCCCGAGCACCCGGCGCGGCAGGAGCACGACACCTTCTACCTGCCCGAGCGCCCGGACGGCACGCGGCTGGTCCTGCGCACCCATACTTCGCCCGTGCAGATCCGCACGATGCAGCGGCAGCCGCCGCCGATCCGCATCATCGTGCCGGGCCGCACGTTCCGCTGCGACCACGACGCGACGCACAGCCCGATGTTTCATCAGGTCGAGGGTCTTGTCGTCGATCGCACCACCCACATGGGTCATCTGAAAGGGTGTCTGATCGAGTTCTGCCGCACCTATTTTGGTCTTGACGATCTGCCGGTGCGCTTTCGGCCGAGCTATTTTCCGTTTACCGAACCCTCGGCCGAAGTCGATATCGGCTGCTCGCACCGGGGCGGCGAACTCAAGATCGGTGCCGGCGGCGACTGGCTCGAAATCCTCGGCAGCGGCATGGTCCACCCGCAGGTCCTGAGAAATTGCGGGATCGATCCCGAGACCTATCAGGGTTTTGCCTTTGGCATGGGGATCGAGCGCATCGCGATGCTGAAATACGGCATCCCCGATCTGCGCGCCTTTTATGAGAGTGATCTGCGCTGGCTGGCGCATTACGGGTTTTCCGCTCTCGACATCCCCTCGCTGGTGCGCGGCGCGCTCGACGGAGCGGCGGCATGAAAACGACGCTCTCCTGGCTGAAGACCCATCTCGATACCGATGCTCCGCTCGGCGAAATCGTCGAGCGCCTCGTCATGCTCGGCCACGATGTCGAGGGGGTCGAGGATCGCACCCGGGGTCTCGAACCGTTCACCGTCGCGCATGTCGTCTCGGCCGAGCGTCACCCGAACGCCGACCGCCTGAAGCTGTGCATTGTCGAGACCGGCGCCGGAGAGGTGCAGGTCGTGTGCGGCGCGCCCAATGCGCACACCGGCATGAAGGGCGTCTTTGCTCCGCCCGGGACCGTGATCCCGCGCACCGGAGCGGTGTTGAAAGAGACTGTAATCCGCGGCGTCGCCTCGCGCGGGATGCTGTGCTCGGCCTATGAGTTGGGTCTTGGCGAGGACCATGAAGGCATTATCGAATTGCTTGACGACGCCCCGCTCGGCGCCCGCTACGCCAGTCTCCTTGGTCTCGATGACCCGGTTCTCGATGTCAAGGTGACGCCAAACCGGGCCGATTGTCTCGGCGTGCGCGGCTTCGCCCGCGATCTCGCCGCCTCCGGTCTCGGCCGGCTGAAGCCGCTTGATGCGACCCCCGTAAAGGGGACATTCCGCTCGCCGATCGCGGTGCGCATCATGGATCAGACCGCCTGTCCGCTGTTTCTCGGCCGCCATCTGCGCGGGGTGAGAAACGGCCCGAGCCCCCTCTGGCTCGCCCGCAGGCTCGAAGCGATCGGGTTGCGCCCGATCTCGGCGCTGGTCGATCTGACCAATTTTCTGACCTATGACCTGAACCGGCCGCTGCATGTCTTTGACGCCGGAAAGGTCAGGGGCGATCTCGTCGTCCGTTTGGCCCGGCCAGGGGAAAAAATCCTTGCTCTCAACGGCCGAGAATACGCGCTCGACCCGGAGGTGACGGCGATCGCCGACGACAACGGGGTCGAGAGCCTTGGCGGCGTGATCGGCGGCGAGCCAACCGGTGTGACCGATGGCACAAGCGAAGTCTTTGTCGAAGCCGCCTTGTTCGATCCCATCCGCACCGCGGCGACCGGGCGCCGGCTGGCGATCGCCAGCGACGCGCGCTATCGCTTTGAGCGCGGCGTCAATCCGGCGTTTGTCCGCGACGGTCTCGAAATCGCGACCCGCCTGATGCTCGAACTCTGCGGCGGCGAAGCCTCGGAGATCGTCGTCGCCGGCGCCGAGCCGGAATGGCGGCGGCATTACCGGCTGCATGCCGGGCGCACGCAAAGCCTCGGCGGTCTCGCGGTGACGTCGGAGCACGCCGCCGTCATTCTCAACGCGCTCGGTTTTGCGGTGGATGCTTCATCGATGGGCGATCTGACAGTCGCACCGCCGCCCTGGCGCGGCGACATCGAGGGCGAAGCCGATCTTGTCGAAGAGGTGCTGCGGGTCGAGGGCTATGACAAGATCCCGGCGGTGCCGCTGCCGCGCGCGACCTCGCTACCGCGCCCCGCTCTCGCTCCGACCCAACGACGCGCCGAACGGGTGCGTCGCACCCTGGCCGCACGCGGTCTCACCGAGACCGTCGCGTTCTCATTCATCTCCGCGCGCGAGGCGGAATTGTTTGGCGGCGCCAAGCCGGAATTGCGTCTTGTCAACCCGATCAGCGCCGATCTTGATCAGATGCGGCCGTCGCTGCTGCCGGGGCTCGTCGCCGCGGCGCGCAAAAACGCCGATCGCGGCTTTCCCGACGCAGCGCTGTTCGAACTGGGACCGGCCTATCGCGACGACACGCCGGAGGGTCAGATCCTGGCCGCCGCCGGCTTGCGCAGCGGGCGCAGCGGCCCGCGCCAGTGGCGGGCGCCATCGCGCCCAGTCGATCCGTTTGACGCCAAGGCCGACGCTTTGGCCGCCTTGGCCGCCGCGCGCGCCCCGGCCGATAGCGTCCAGATCGGCGCCGATCCGCCGCCCTGGTATCACCCCGGCCGGGCCGGCACCTTGCGGCTCGGCCCCAAGGTGCTCGGCGCCTTTGGCGAGTTGCATCCGGCGGTGCTGGAGGCGCTCGATCTGCGCGGACCCGCCGTCGCCTTTGAGGTTGTTCTCGACGGTGTACCCGAGCCGCGCCCCTTCGACAAAAGCTCAGGAGGGCGCGGCCGACTGCCGCTCGAACTGTCGGTGTTGCAGCCGATCGAGCGCGATTTCGCCTTTGTCATGGATTGGGAGGTTGCCGCCGAGACCCTGTTGCGCGCGGCGCGCGGCGTCGATCGCCGGCTTGTCGCCGAGGTCCGCCTGTTTGATGTCTATGAGGGCGCCGGGTTGCCGGAGGGCAAGAAATCGCTGGCGATCACGGTTGCCTTGCAGCCGCGCGAGAAGACTCTGACCGACGCCGAGATCGAAGGCTTCTCAAAAAAACTCGTCGCCGCGGTGGAAAAAGCGACCGGCGGGACGCTCAGGGGGTAGGCTCCGCCGCGACGACGTTGTAGACCGCAACCGCCTGGGTCAGGCCCTTCAGCGCGAGATCGCCGATCTCTTCGAGCCGGACGATCTCCTCGATCGCGGCGGCGATGCGGCCGCTGATCAGGATCTGGCCATCCTGCGCCTCGGCGCACAGCCGCGCCGCGAGATTGCACACGGTGCCGATCGCGGTGTAATCGACCCGCTCGGCAAAACCGATTTCTCCCAGTGTCGCGTAGCCCTGGGCGATGCCGACGCCAAAACCGATGCGGCGCCCGTGCCGGCGCCAGCGCGCCTGCAATCGGGCGAAGGACTCGCGCATTTCGAGCGCCATCGCGACCGCCCGCTCGGGCGCGCCGGGACAGGGCAAGGGATCGTTGAACAGCACCATCAGACCGTCGCCGGTGAACTGGTTGAGCGTGCCTTCGGAGCGGGTGACGATCGGGCCGAGCGCGGCGTGGTATTCGCGCAGCAATTCCAGCACCTCTTCCGGCTCGGCGGTCTCGGCAAAGGTCGTGAAGCCGCGCAGATCGCAGAACACGACGACGATGTCGCGGCGATGGCTTTCGAGGATGTGTTCCTCGCCCTGCGCGACGATCATCTCGGCGAGCTGCGGCGCGAGAAAACGCTTGAGGCGCCCGACGCGCTCCAATTCGTCGAGCTGGGCGGCGACGCGCGCCTCCAACTCGCGGTTCATCGCCGCGATCTCCTCGGTGCGCGCCCTGAGTTCGCCGAGGAGCCGCGCGTTCTCCATCGCGATCACCGCCTGGGCGGCGAAGTTCTGCAACAGCGCGATTTCTTTGTCGGAGAACGGGTGAACTTTCTGGCGGTAGATCGTGATCGCGCCGAGCAAGGTTTCGTCCTTGCGCAACGCGACGGTGAGCAAGGTACGGCCGCCGCCGGTATCGACAAATCTGCGAGCGCTTTGATGGCCGGTGCGATAAAGATCGGTGTCCTTCACATCGACCATATGAATGACGCGCTCGCCGTGTACGATTTGCAGCCAGGTGACGCCGATTTCCGGCCGCGTCGGACCGCGGGCGAACTGTTCCTCGGTAAAGCCCGGCTCGCCGTGCACGGCGACGAAGCGGAAGAATTCGCCGTCATAGGTGGCCAACTGTCCGCGCGGCGCTTCGCACAGTGCAGTCGCCTTTTCCAGGATCGCCTTGAATACTGGCGCGAGATCGCCGGGCGAGGCATTGATGACCTGCAAGACCTCGGCGGTCGCGGTCTGCTGGGCGAGCGCTTCTGCGAGTTCGGCTTCGCATTCGGCGAGCCGACGGCGCAGTTCGGCGTTCTCGCTGTCGCGGGCGGCCTCCCTGTCGTCGAGTACGGTCGTCATGCGCCGCCTCGCTCGCTGTCTCGCCGGGTGAGTTTAATCATTCCGCCGCGGCCGATGCACCATCATTGACACGGTAGCTACCAGAGGCCACTTCGCACCCATGCGCACTATCGGCCTCAAGACCCTGAAGAACAAGCTCAGCGAGTACGTCCGTCTGGCGGCTTCGGGCGAAACCGTGGTCATCACTGACCGCGGCCGCATCGTCGCCGAGCTCGTGCCGCCGCGATCAAACCCCGAGTCGGTCATCGAGCGCGGCATCCGCGAGGGCTGGATCAGGCCGGCCGTGCGCGGTCCGGACTGGCCGCCCAAGGGCAAGCCTGTGCCCAGGCTAACGTTCGAGCAACTCATGGCCGACCTGGACAAGGATCGGGAAGACCGCTGGTGATCTACATCGACAGCTCGGTCGCGCTCGCACGGTTGTTGTTCGAACCGCGCGCTCCGCCCTCGCAATTCTGGCAGGAGCGGCTGGTGTCGAGCCGGTTGCTCGAATACGAAATCTGGAACCGCGTACATGCGTACAACCTGAACGGCTCAAACCAGCAGGTGGCAAGAACACTGTTGATAGGCATCGAACTCTTCGAGATGGATGAGAGAGTACTCGCGCGCGCTCTGGAACCCTGGCCGACACCGATTCGAACGCTTGACGCCTTGCATCTCGCAACCGCTGTCTTCCTGCGCCGTCAGGGCGAGACCGTCGAGCTGGCCAGTTACGACGGGCGCCTTATCACAGCGGCGCAGGCGCTCGGCATCCCGCCCGCCGCGCTGTGACGGCGGCTCGCGTTGATCCCGGCCGACTGCATCCCTATCTTGCCGGCGCATGACCCCGCTCGCTCAGATCCGCAACTTCGCGATCATCGCCCACATCGATCACGGCAAATCGACGCTCGCCGATCGCCTGATCGAAGCCACCGGCGGCCTCGCCGCGCGCGAGATGCGCGAACAGGTGCTCGACAGCATGGAGTTGGAGCGCGAGCGCGGCATCACGATCAAGGCGCAGACGGTGCGCCTCGAATACCGCGCCCGGGACGGCGAGAGCTATGTCCTCAATCTGATGGACACGCCGGGCCACGTCGATTTCGCCTATGAGGTCAGCCGCTCGCTCGCCGCCTGCGAAGGGTCGCTCCTCGTCGTCGATGCGAGCCAGGGGGTCGAGGCGCAGACCCTCGCCAATGTCTATCAGGCGATCGAAGCCGGGCACGAAATCGTGCCGGTCCTCAACAAGATCGATCTGCCGGCGGCCGAACCCGATCACGTCAAGCAACAGATCGAGGATGTGATTGGTCTCGATGCCGAGGACGCGATCCTCATTTCGGCCAAGACCGGGTTGAATATCGAGGCGGTGTTGGAGGCGCTGGTTGCGCGCCTGCCGCCGCCCCAGGGTGAGGCCGCGGCGCCCTTGAAGGCTCTCCTCGTCGATAGCTGGTACGACCCCTATCTCGGCGTCGTCATCCTGGTGCGGGTCAAGGACGGGATGCTGCGTGCCGGGCAGAAAATCCGGCTGATGGCGACCGGTGCCGTCCACGCGATCGAGCGGGTCGGCGTCTTCACTCCAAAGGGCGTTCCGGTCGAGGTGCTCGGCCCGGGCGAGATCGGCTTTATCACCGCCGGGATCAAGACTGTCGCTGATTGCCGGGTCGGCGACACGATCACCGAGGAGCGCCGTCCGGCCGCGGCCCCGCTGCCCGGCTTCAAGCCGGTGCAGCCGGTGGTCTTTTGCGGTCTCTTTCCGACCGATGCCGCCGATTACGAGCGGCTGCGCGACAGCCTCGCGAAGCTGCGCCTCAATGACGCCAGCTTTGAGTACGAGCCGGAGACCTCGGCCGCGCTCGGCTTTGGCTTTCGCTGCGGGTTTCTCGGCCTCCTGCATCTGGAGATCGTGCAGGAGCGTCTCGCGCGCGAGTTCGACCTCGATCTGATCGCCACCGCCCCCTCGGTGCTTTACCGCGTCCATCTGACACAGGGCCGGGTGCTGTCGCTGCACAATCCGGCCGACATGCCCGACCCGGTTCGGATCGATCACATCGAGGAGCCGTGGATCAAGGCGACGATCCTGGTTCCCGACGCCTATCTCGGCCCCATTCTCGCGCTGTGCGAGGAGCGCCGCGGGGTGCAACTCGACCTCACCTATGCCGGCAGCCGGGCGATGCTGGTCTACCGGCTGCCGCTCAACGAGGTTGTTTTCGACTTTTACGACCGGCTCAAATCGGTGAGCCGCGGCTATGCCAGCCTCGATTATCAGCTTGACGGTTACGCCGAGGGCGATCTCGTGCTGATGAATATTCTGGTCAACGGCGAGCCGGTCGATGCCCTGTCGTTGATCGTCCACAGGAGCCAAGCCGAGCGGCGCGGCCGGGCGCTGTGCGAACGCTTGAAAGACCTGATCCCGCGCCAATTGTTCCAGGTTGCGATCCAGGCCGCGATTGGCGGGCGCATCATCGCCCGCGAGACGGTCAAGGCGCTCAGAAAGGATGTGCTCGCCAAGTGCTATGGCGGCGATGTGACCCGAAAGCGAAAACTGCTCGACAAGCAGAAGGAAGGCAAAAAGCGGATGCGCCAGTTTGGCAAGGTCGAGATCCCGCAATCCGCGTTTATCGCCGCGCTCAGGATGGGCGAGGGGTGACGGGTGTTGGCTGGACGCGGCGCCAGCGCCGGCAGACGAGGACGAGAAACGCTCCCGCCACCATCGGCACGGCAAAAGCCCAGCACAAGAGCAGCCGGATGATCGCCCCGTCCCACAAGGGCGGCCACAGATAGCGCTGGACGACGACCTGGGCGAGATTGAGGCTTGGCGCGCTCACATCGTACCAGAGCTGGCCAAAGAGGATCGGCATCCAATGCCCGCTCTCGCGCCACAGGACCGCATCGTGCGCCAGCACCGCAAGCCCGGCAAAAAACAGGACCCAGCCGATCAACCGCCCAAGGATCACGCCCGCCCTCCGTATAGTCTCGCGGCGCGAGGATAGCGCATCGCGACGCCGCGCCAAGGGCTCGCGCTGTCGCGCCCGCCGGCAGCGCGGCAACCTTGACGAAGGCGCGCGAGTCTGCGGATAATCGCCGCAGTCCAAGGGGTGCCCCAAAGGGGGCTGAGATCAAACCCTTCGAACCTGATCCGGGTTGTGCCGGCGTAGGGACAGGAACAGCGCGGCGCCGCCGCTCCCTTTCTTCACGTCCCGGATCTCCCTCCACGGCGCGCATTGGAGACCGCCCATGCCCGATTCCGCCCCGCTCGCTTCGCCCAAGCACCCCGCCACGATCGAGGATCTGCGGGTCACCACCGGACCGTTTCCGGCCTCGCGCAAGCTGGCGGCGGGAGGCCGGCTGCACCCGCAGATTTTGGTCCAGATGCGCGAGATCGACCTTGAACCCTCGGCCGGCGAGCCGCCGGTACGCGCCTATGACACCTCCGGCCCCTATTCCGATCCGGCTGCCGCCATCGACATCCAAAGCGGGTTGCCGCCGCTGCGCCGGTCCTGGATTGTGGCGCGCGGCGATGTCGCGGAGATCGAGGGCCGCACGATCAAGCCCGAGGACAACGGTCTGCGGCGCGGGGAAGACAGCGCGGTACCGCAATTTGACCGCAGCCGCCAGCGCGTCCTGCGCGCCAAGGGCGGCGGCGGCGTCACCCAGATGGCCTATGCAAGGCGCGGCATCATCACGCCCGAGATGGAATATGTCGCGATCCGCGAGAACCTCGGCCGCGAGCGGCTTGACCCGCGCATCGTCCGCGATGAGGGCCAATCCTTTGGCGCCGCCATCCCCGAGCATGTGACACCGGAATTTGTGCGCGAGGAGGTCGCGCGCGGCCGCGCCATCATTCCCAGCAACATCAACCACCCGGAAGCCGAGCCGATGATCATCGGCCGGAATTTTCTGGTCAAGGTCAACGCCAATATTGGCAATTCGATCGTCACCTCGGGGGTCGCCGAGGAAGTCGAGAAGATGGTGTGGGCGACGCGCTGGGGCGCCGACACCGTCATGGACCTTTCGACCGGGCGCAACATCCATACGATCCGTGAATGGATCATCCGCAATTCGCCAGTGCCGATCGGCACCGTGCCGATCTATCAGGCGCTCGAAAAGGTCGGCGGCAAGGCCGAGGATCTGACCTGGGAACTGTTTCGCGACACCTTGATCGAACAGGCCGAGCAGGGGGTCGATTACTTTACGATCCACGCTGGCGTCCGGCTCGCCTACATCCCGCTGACTGCTTCGCGCACGACGGGCATTGTCTCGCGCGGCGGCTCGATCATGGCGAAGTGGTGCCTCGCCCATCACCGGGAGAGCTTTCTCTACACCCATTTCCGCGAGATCAACGAGATCATGCGGGCCTATGATGTCAGCTACTCGCTCGGCGACGGGCTGCGCCCGGGTTCGATCGCCGACGCCAACGACCGCGCCCAGTTCGCCGAACTCGAAACCCTCGGCGAATTGACCAAACTGGCCTGGGAGGACGGCGTCCAGGTGATGATCGAAGGCCCCGGCCATGTGCCGATGCACAAGATCAAGATCAACATGGACAAGCAGCTTGAGGAGTGCGGCGAGGCGCCGTTCTACACGCTCGGGCCGCTGACGACCGACGTGGCGCCGGGCTACGACCACATCACGAGTGGCATCGGCGCGGCGATGATCGGCTGGTTTGGCACGGCGCTCCTTTGCTATGTGACACCAAAGGAGCATCTCGGGCTGCCCGATCGCGAGGATGTCAAGGTCGGCGTCATCACCTACAAGATTGCCGCCCACGCCGCCGATCTCGCCAAGGGCCACCCGGCCGCGCGCGAGCGCGACGACGCGCTGTCTCGGGCGCGCTTTGAGTTCCGCTGGCGCGACCAGTTCAACCTGTCGCTCGATCCCGAGACGGCCGAAAAGTTTCACGACCAGACCCTGCCGGCCGAAGGGGCCAAGCTCGCGCATTTCTGCTCGATGTGCGGCCCCAAATTCTGCTCGATGCAGATCACCCAGGAGATCCGCGACTACGCCCGCGCCGGCATGGCTGAGAAGTCAAAGGAGTTCCGGGAGCACGGCGGCGAGATCTACACCGACGAGCACGGCCAGCCGCGCGCGGCGGCGGAGTGAACGCAAAGGCCGGCCGGCGCTATCCCGACCGGCCGGTTGTCGGGGTCTTGGCGGTGGTCTTGCGCGGTGCGCGCGCATTGTGCGTGCGCCGCGGCAACCCGCCGCTCGCCGGCCGCTGGGGCTTTCCCGGAGGCGTGCTCGAACTCGGCGAGACCGTCGCCCAAGGGGCGATGCGCGAACTCCGCGAAGAAACCGGCGTCGTCGCCACGCCGGCCGGCGTTCTGACCGTCCTCGACAGCCTCGACCGAGATGCCGAAGGCCGCGTGCGCTACCATTACGCGCTGATCGCGGTGCGCGGGGTGTGGCAATCCGGCGATGGCGTCGCGGGCGACGACGCCGAGGAGGTCGCCTGGCTCGGCCGCCCCGAGATCGTCGCGCAGAACCTGCCGACCGTTCCCGCCCTGCTGTCGCTGATCGAGCTGGCGCTGCGGAAGACAGGGGAAGACATCGGATGAGAGGACGCGGTTTGATCAGGGGGTTCTTGGTTGGTATTCTGGCGACGCTCGTCGTCCTTGCAGCAGCCGGCTATGCCGCGTTGCGCACCGGCTCCGTTCCGGCCAACGCCGACGCCAAGCCCGGCGGATTCGAAATCTGGGCGGCGAAGACTTCGCTGCGCGCGACCCTTGCCCGCGAGGCGCCCAAGGGTCCCAATCCCGTCGCCCTGGTCGACGACAATCTGATCGCCGGCGTCAAGCTGTACGGGCAGCATTGCGCGATTTGCCATGGGACGGCGAAAGGCGAGGCCTCGGCAAGCCCGGTGGCGAAGGGCGAGAACCCGGCGCCTCCGCAACTGGCCGCGGATGGCGTCGAGGACGATCCGCAAGGCTGGACCTTCTGGAAGATCAAGCATGGCATCCGTTGGACCGGGATGCCCTCGTGGAAGAGCGCCCTCAATGACCAGCAGATCTGGACCCTGGCGCTGTTCCTGAAGCACATGGACAAGCTCCCGACCGCGACGGAAAAGATTTGGCAACAGGTTCGGAACTGAGGAGAGGCAAAAGGGAGGATCGCCATGAGCCGGTTGTTTGGGCCGTTGCGCCAGATGGGCTTTGTCGTGCGCGACCTCGACAAGGCGATGCGCCATTGGGTCGATGTGTGCGGCGTGGGGCCCTGGTTTGTCGCCGAGAAGCTGCCGCTCAACGGCTTCTGGTACAAGGAACAGCCCTATCCCGACATCCATCTGACGATCGCACTCGCGAATTCGGGCGAGGTCCAGCTCGAACTGATCCAGCAGAGGGACGATACGCCCAGCATGGGCCGCGACTTTCTCGCCGCCGGGCATGAGGGGTTGCAGCACTGGTCGAGCTGGCCCGAGGATTATCACGAGCGGCTCGACCGCGCGCTCAGAAACGGGTGGACGATCGGCTAGCGCGGCGAGAGTCCGCGCGGCCCCTTTGTCTATTTTCTCAACGAGGGCCATCCCGGCACGGTGATCGAGATGTCGGAATACACCCCGACCCGGCGGCGCATCTTTGACGCGGTGCGCGAAGCCGCGATCGGCTGGGACGGGCGCGATCCGATCCGCACCGACTGGCCGCAGGGGTGATCGGCGCAATACGCTTCAAAGCGCGATATCGAGCCACCCTTGCGGTGTCACGGCAGCCTCGTCGCCGGGGCGCAAGAGAACCGTTGTCATCGCCGCCTCGACAATCGCCGGTCCGGCGAGGCGCTGGCCGGGCGCGAGCACGTCGAAATCCCACACCGGCGCCGAAACCCAATCGTCGAGATAGATCCGCCGTTCGCCGCGCGGCACGGCGGGCAGGCGCGGCGGCAGGTCCGGCTCTTGCGGCAGCGCGGAGAGAATGCCGGAGACCGCGGCGCGGGCGTTGACCAGCACAGCCTCCTGCTCGGGCAGAGAGTAGGTGTAAAGC
>JBOHMF010000018.1:0-20892 GCA_050730055.1 Allostellaceae bacterium | reverse complement strand
GGATCAGATCGGTCCTCGGCACCGCCGCCCGTCACGGCCTCGACGCTTACCAGGCCATCCGCCAAACCCTATGCGACCGTTCCATCCTCGATCCGGGTTGAGCAGTTACTCGAGCTGAACGGAATAGCCTCGGACACGGCGTCCATGCAGGATTTGCATCTGCACGATATAGTGCTCGATGATCGTATTGAACTCTTGATAAACGTCCCAAAGATCGGCCCGATGCGAGGGCACTTCAAAATCATGAAGTATCGCGAGACCTAGTGTCTTGGCAGCCGCCACAGTGCGGTTTATGTAAGATAAGTAAGCTCTGTCATTCCGTCCCTCTGTTTGGTTAATTTCTTCAACCATCTCGGCCCGAAATTTTTTCTCAAGCTGTAGAAAGGCCCGCTCTTCTTCTTCCGGCAGATCTGTGTATTCTTCATCAGCAGCCATAACCGCGTTGCTCCTTCGCTCGACGCGCCCTTTGGAGCACGGCCTGCGCCGCGCGCTTGGTCGGGTAGGGGAGGGTGGTCAAATCGAAATCTTCTCCACCTCGTCGAGCGAGATTTGATCCGAGCGTCGGTCGTAGAGCTTGGTGGTGCGCGGGGAGGCGTGGTTGGCGATCTGCTGTGCATGTTCGAGCGTCCCGCCGTTCTTCAGATAGGCGGTGATGCCCGTCGCCCTTAAGGTGTGGTTGCCTATTTTGGTTTCGATGCCCGCAGCCTTCGCGCGCCGCTGGATCATCCGGTACACGTCCTGCTGCCACAGCGGGCTGCCGTGGCCTTTGCTCTTGTAGCTGGCGATGGTGCGGAACAGCGGTCCGTCGGCATCGTCCTTAATGCCCGCCGCCGCTAGGTATTCGTCCAGGAACCTTTCGAGCGTGTGGTGGCACGGCACCTCGTGCTCCTCGCCGCCTTTCTCGTGCAGCCGCACCCAACCGCGCCGTCCCTGGGTGAAGTAGTCCTTGATCTTCATCCCGATGACGGCGTTGACGCGGGCGAACGAGTAGACCATGACGCCGATCAGCGCGCGGTCGCGCAATCCAATGAGTGAGCCGGTCGGGATCGCGTCGAGCAAGGCGCGCGCCTCGTCGGCGGCGAGCACTGGCGTCTTGCCCTTCGTCACCACGTAGCGCGGGCCGCGCACGGCGTGGGCCGGGTTGGTTTCGAGGACGTGCCCGGTCACTAGCCAGTCGAACAGCACCCGCAGCGCCGCCAGGTGCTGTTTGACCGTGGGCGCAGAGAATTGGCTTTGCAGCTCCTTAACGAAGGCGGCGACGTGGAAGGGCTGCACCTGCGCGAGCTCGTGCAGGCCGTGGGCCTCGCACCACGCGGCAAAGCGGCGTGCGGCGTTCAGGTAGGCTTTGCGGGTGTGGTCGTTGTTGATCTGGGCGGTGAAGAATTCCACGACGCGACGCGCCGCTTTCGGGGTCGGCGCGAACAGCCGGGCGGGAACTAGGCCGGGAGCGGGAGAGAGAATAAGGGCGGTGATCATACGTTGAGACTCCGATTGATCTCCATCAGGCATGAGACAACCGAAGCCAATAGCCAGAACCCCTGTTGCAGTCCTGGAGCAGCGCTGTCCACTCGTGCTAGGCGATACGCGTCCGCAATATCAGAAGGTAGCAAATGCGCGTCTCCTATTCGTAGTTCGTACGCTCCAACTAAAGGTGAAATCATATTTTTAGCTTTAGCCTCTGGCATTATCGTTGCAAGGTATTTTTCCAATGACTTCAATGATCCCCATTTTTCCTTGGCGGGTGGAGGCACAACCATCTGTAGCGCGGCAGCGTCAATACGATCTGCGGTAATGCGCACAAGGTCTTTCGCAAGAGCCAAGAATCCACCCGACCCTATCGCACGAAAACGGTGGACCGCTGAAATCAGCTCCTCGGTCGAGGGGTGCTTACGAAACAGCGGTGCTCCGATTCGACGGATAAATGTCTCATCCAGGGCTTCCAGCACTTCGGGCAATACGGCTTCCGGTGCTGCCGTCTCCGCAACTCGGGTTTCCATTTGCGCCGAGAGCAATTCCCTCGACACACCACCCTCAGGAGCGGTGTTGAAGCCAGCCCATATCTGCTGCTGCCACGTGGGGAGTTTTGCGATGTCATACGCATAAGCGGTGATAAGACCCGCACCGTTGATACCAAAATGCACACTGTAGGCTGGTGAGCAACTAACGCCGCCTGTTTCCTGGGTGTACCACTTTAATTCGCCACCTCGGTGACGAATAAGTGATAAGACCACCTGCGGATGAAACCATAGCCATCGTGGGTCATTCTCGTCTTGCAAGGTTTCACTTGGTAGTCGGCGTCCAGAGGCATCGACTATATAAGAAACACCAGTAACTACCTCATCCCCCCGTACCCGAACGCTGTTGATGCCGGGCTCTATCCATTCGTTGCGCCACAGTTCTCCCGTGATGCGCACTAACTTCCTGCCTTTGTGCTGCCCTTTCCATGATTCCGAGGCAGTGTTGGCACCGCTTTCGGGGCCAGGGCGCGGCACGTCCTCCTCGGGATCAACATCTGTGCGGCTTATGCGGAATACCGCATATCCTCCATCGGCAGGATTACCGCCTTCGAGAATTGGAAAAACCCGCCCCTCAAAACGATGTTGCTCACCACTATCCTTGAGCCCCCCGTCTGGCCACGTGATGTGGTTCGCCTCTTTTGTTATACGCTCCCTCTTGCGGTAAGAAGTGACGCGAAAAGCCATATTCCGAGCAGCAAGATAGTCTCGAAGGAATTCATTTTTTATTTCGCAGGCTATTGGGCGGCCTTCTGCATTTCGCCGCAATCGGGCTACAACACAATAGTCTTCGCTGGGGCGAATCCACTCGTCGTTCTCCCGCAGGAGGCCCAGCGCCATGACAAGATCTTGGTTAAGATGCCATACCCTGGGGGCGGCACCATCAAAGCTTTGCTCAAGAACCAGCTCGATCCCGAGATCGTCGTCGTCGCGATACTGGTAAACTTCAGCCGGTGTATACCCCTCTTTTGAAGCGATTACGCCGTGCTGGTGCCCTATTCCAATCTCAGACCACTCAAGCTTATCCGCATCGGCGCGCCTGGCGACGGGTACAGCAATGCTGCCGAGGCCAAAAAACTCCGTGCGATATCCTTCATAGCCGATGCGCCCGACCTCCCCGATCCATTCCGCTAGACGTAGCGGAACCCAGACGGCATCTGAAAGGCACCGACGGCGGATGCTCGCCATCTCAAACCATGCCTGATCAACTTCAGAGAAGTCGCCCACTTTCCCTTTGTCCTGCCGTGTTATAAGGACGTTATCACACTCAATAGCCACAGGCAGGGCCCGACGCAAGTGCGGCCGGGCCGGAGGAGTGGCGGGGACTGACGCCGCCAACCGGGCGCCGAAGCGGAATCAGTTCGGCTTCAGGGGTGGCCTCTTTCCGCTTTGCCGGGAAGAGAAGGGGGCAGCCCATGTGCCACCCTTGGGCCTTGGCACGGTTGCAGCCTCCGGCGGTGCGGGTGCAGATCAAATCGCGCTCCACGTCGCCAGCCCGCCGAGAACGGCAATCATCAGCTGCCTGGTGCTGGTGTCGACCCACGGCTCTGCCAGTGATCGAAACCGCGCGTTTCGTTAGTTCCGGACTAATCGATCGTGAAGAGGCTCTTACCCGAAATGCCGGCCCTGTCGAAGAAGGCCCGATTTCGCTCGCGAGCGTCTGTGAGCAAGCTATCCCAGCTAATCAGCTCGATCGAGCCGCTGAAGCCACTGCGCGGCTGGTAAAGTCTTCCCCGACCGTCGGCCGTTCTTTCCCACGAGTACGTCCACTCATCCATCCGCCCGATTATGTCAGCTACAATGAAACAATAAAACACTGTGTCACGTCGCAGCTCAATCGGCCGTCCTCTTACATCTATTTGGCCACCCTCTAAAAGTCGACGCACATATCGCTCGATTTGCTGATGGGGATTTTCTGAATCGGCATACCCTGTGCGGCCGGGCTTTTTGAATTCTACCACTAGCACCTTTGACGGATGCTCAGTTTGACGCAAGCTATGCACCTTATCAAAAATCAAGATGTCCGGCCGTTCCTGACTGTCCACGGATCGAGCAAGCTCAGTGAAGGGGGCATCAGAGCTAAAATATTGTGCAAATGTTAACCTTTCATCGATTACCCAAAGATCATGCGACGCAGCGGTAACTTTCTTTTCTCCACCTTCTAGCGTGTTTACCCTCATTGGACAAATAAATGAATGAAGCACATCTTCACGCTGATACGAGCTATCATGATTATCATCGCGAACATTTTGAATTAGTATTTCTAGAAAATCGAGCACCACTTTGCGTCTAACAACATACTCTGCCAAGCTTCTTTGCTCTGTTTCTTCAATAGCTTTTGATACTTCCATTAGTGTAGAGGAGAAAACAGTTTCGTTGATATTCTTACCCCGCAATTTATTAAGCGCTCCTCGAATTTTTTCACCTTGTCGTGCATCCCGTCGATACCGTTCGCGAGAAAGATGACCATAAATTGCGTCATCGCTTAACTCACCTGTCGGAATCCATTTTTGCATCTCCTCGGATGATGCAAAAGCAACAGATGGATATGTACCAACGATCCTCTGCACAACTTTTTCCTGGTTCTGCTTCAGTCTAGCCAATGGTTCCTCTAAAAACCTAGTGATGTGTGGAACACAAACATCATTCACTATCTTCTCAATCACTGCATCATCGAAAGTAAAACTTGTTCGTTCTTGGTTGACATGACGATCAAGAAAATCTCCAAAAAGCAGAGCATGAAATACTCTATTATTGTCTATCCCAAAGAATTTCAGACCGAGCCTCCCGTCAATTCTCTGAGAATGAACGGTACGATCATGAGCTATGAAATGAACAAAGTGCGATCCTGGTAAATCTGAGCTAGCCACTTTATCACATTCCATTAGTGTAAGTTGCATTGTGCCATAAACATCAGCATCGATGTCCTTTACCTCGAATAAGCGTAATATGACCTCCTCCATCGCTGCAGGAAAATCCCTTGTTTCATCTCCCGAATGAACAATGATGCGCGGTGAGCGGCGGCCGACAAAGATAGGCAGAAAATGAGATGTCACATGCTGAAAGATATACGTATGCCTTCCAGGAAACCTGCCTCGATATCCGTTATCCCGCAGCCCCTCGAATGTGATTGTGACGCCAGTCCCCAGTGGTGTACCTTCGGGCTCGGTTTCTTCATAGTTTGTTATCTGATCGTCTGCAGCGAGCTGAAAGTCGAAGCGGCGACGTCGTAGATCGCCTTGAGGTGTTTTATAATAGCTATCCAGGTGAATATGCTCAAAACAATCAAGCCACAGAAGACGGCCAACGCCCTTTCCACCAATTCTGATTTTATTGTCTGTGTCTGTTGTCAGAAACGCCTCAAAATTCTTTTGATCTAGCCCTATACCATTATCTTCTACGACAATCTTTACGGGTGCCTGCCGGCGGCCTGTTATAACGGTAATTTCGACTCGACCCTTTCCGGCAATTTCGTCTCCGTATTTGTCTTGGGTGGAATGAATCGAATTGCTGATGGCTTCAAACAGCGGCAATAGCGCCTCGGCTGTTCTCACAGGCTTGGGGAGGCGTTCTACGCGCTTAACGAGGTTCATTGATAGCGACGGCATTACCCTTCATCCTCCCCACGGCGCAGTAACGCTCTTGACCATCATGACTGCTGAAGCCGCGAAATCGTGCTTTTGCCCACACCGTAGCTGCGGGCGAGTTCAGCAAGGGTCGCGCCCTCCGCTCGGCGCCGGCGGGCCTCGGCCTGCTGCGCAGCCGTCAATTTCGGAGGACGGCCCATATGCTGTCCGCGCCTCTGCGCTCGGCTGCGGCCCTCGGCGGTGCGGGTGCGGATCAGATCGCGCTCCACGTCAGCCAGCCCGCCGAGAATAGCAATCATTAGCCGCCCGGTGCTGGTGCTGGTATCCGCCCATGGCTCCGCGAGTGAGCGGAATTGCGCCTCGGCGCCCACGATGTGCTTGACGATCTCGAACAGGTCAAAAGTGCTGCGCGCGAGACGGTCAATGCGCGTTACCGTCACCACGTCGCCGGGAGCGAGATGTTTGAGCATGTCGAGAAGCTGGCGGCGGTCGGCGCGCGCGCCTGTCACCTTTTCGCGGTAAATCTCGGTGCATCCCGCGCTGCGAAGCTGCTCAAGCTGGGCATCGAGGGTCTGCCCGTAGGTGCTTACGCGGGTGTAACCGAGTCGGCGGTTTTGCGGGTGAGTTTCAGTCATATCTTACGGGAAGTGTAAGCCATTAATCGAATTGGTTCAAGTGTCGATTTCAGAAGACGCCTTCAGCAGTTGCCAGAAGACCTCTTCAGTGAGGCCGCTTTTTGGGGTGCGGAACGCTCCGGCTTCGGAGCGCTTGCTCCAGCGCCGGTCCAACCGACACGGTTCAGCGTATCGATCAATGTCGAGCGGGGAACCTTGAAGGTCCGGCACACGGACGCCTTGCTCACGCCGCCACCGAGCGCGGCGATGACCTGCTCGATCTTCTCCGGATCGAGCGCGGGCGGGCGCCCCCCTTTGCGCCCGCGCCGGCGGGCGGCGGCAAGCCCGGCCATCACCCGCTCCTTGATCAGCGCCCGCTCGTACTGGGCGAGAGAGCCGAAGATGTTGAACAGGAACTCGCCATGCGGGGTCGTGGTGTCCATCTGCTCGGTCAATGAGCGGAATGCGACGCCCTTGGCCTTGATCTCCTCGACGATGCGGATCAGGTGCGACAGCGAGCGTCCGAGGCGGTCGATCTTCCACACCACCAGCACGTCGCCGGAGTGCAGAAATTCCAGGCAGGCCTTCAGCCCCGGCCGATCGTCGCGCGCACCCGAGGCCTTGTCCTGGTACAGGTGCCGTTCGTCAACGCCGGCGCCGATCAGCGCGTCGCGCTGCAGGTCGACCGACTGGCGTTCATCGGCGGAGGAGATGCGCATGTAGCCGACCAGCATGTGCGGAAAACTTCAAGAAGACGGTTTCCGTACAATATCTCATTCCGACAGGGTTTGTCGCTCAGAATTCGCCCTTCAGGCGAGCGATCGACACCACCCTCAAACTCCCTGTCGGGAAACAAGTGTTTGCCGTCACCGCCGCCGCGACCGCGAGACGGCAATGGCTAAAAAAGCTTCGGGTTGCTCGCCGCCTGCCCCGGCTGCGTTCCATCTTTGTCCACTTATGCGTCTCAGAAAAGCGTTTCGTTACTTCCGGCCAAGAAGCGCTAAAAGAGCGCCTGGCGTGGACGGAGGAGGAGGCGCATGACTGCTCGCTCGTTTCAGACGATGATACCGATGCGCGACGGCACGCGACTCAACACATTCATCTTTCTGCCTGTGGAGGCAGGGCCACGCTGGCCAGTGATCCTGCACCGCACGCCCTACGGCATCGCCGCCGCCGATGCGCCGCCCAAATTCGATCACACGCGCGCCTGGCTGCCAAACCCGGCCGAGCCGATGCGAGGCTCTATCCTGCGCGGCTGGCAGGCGATCACCGCGCACGGCTATGCCGCGGTTTACCAGGATTGCCGCGGCCGCCACGGCTCGGAAGGCGAAGACCGGGTCTACGCCGACGACGCGAATGACGGCTACGACACGCTGGACTGGATCGCCAGCCAGGACTGGAGCAACGGCCGGGTCGGCATGTCCGGTTCCTCCGCCGGCGCGACGACGACCTTTGCCGCGGCCTCGACGCGGCACCCAAGCCTGCGCGCCTTTTTTGCGCAGGCGGGCGGCTCCAGCATCTACGACGACGTCGTTTGCGAAGGGCAGGGCATCGAAATGGAGCGGTTATGGCTGTGGGTGTCAAAGAACATCCCCGGCCTTTCCCCTTCGCATCGCGAGGCGGTGATGGCGCGGTTTGCGATCGGCGCCGCCGAGCTTGACCGCGCCGCCGCTACGGCTGCCGAGCGCTGGAACCGGCTGGACGCGGCGCGACGGGAAGAGCCGCCGTTTGTCAATTCGCCCGATTGGCTGCGCCTGCCCCTGACCGGCTACCCGGATTTCGCCACTTGGCAGCCCTTTCTCGACGAAATCATCACCCATCCCGAGCCGGATGATTTCCGCGCGCGGCACAATTTCCGTCGCACGATCGACATACCCGGCTTTCACGTCACGAGCTGGTTCGACATCTTCCAGACCAGCGTGATCGCCGCCTTTCAGGACATTCAGGCGCGCACCGACACCCAGAAGCTATGGATCGGCCCCAACGAGCATTATTTTGTCTACGCCAGCAATTTCTGGCCGCGCGACCCGTATTTCGACTGGTTCGGCCATTGGCTGAAAGCGGAGCCGACGACGCTCATCGACGAGCCGGCGGTCTATTACTCGCCGCGTGCCTGGGTCGAGGATCGTGCCGCCTACGCGCCAACCGACTGGCGGCGCGCCGAGCGGTGGCCGCCGCCGCACGTTGCGCCGCGCCGGCTTTATCTCCGCGGCGATGGCAGTGTTGGCGAGGTGCCGGCTGGCGAGACACGCCGCTACCGCTATGACCCGTGCAAGCCGGTTCCGACACTCGGCGGGCGAAACATGCTGATCGATGCCGGTCCGCGCGATCAGCGTCCGGCCCAGGCGCTGCCGGATTACGGGCTGATCTATCGCGGCGAGCCTCTGGCGGCGGACATGACAATAGCTGGCAATGTCCGTGTGACGCTCAACGCCGGCTCCGATTGCCCCGACACCGATTTCATCGCCAAACTTGTCGAGCTGTTGCCAGACGGCAGGGCAATGCTGCTGATGGACGGGATGACCCGCGCCCTGTACCGCGATCCCCTCGCCGGCGCGCAACGGCTGGAGCCGGGGCGAGTCTATCCGCTTGTCATCAATCTCGGCGATATCTGTCACACATTCCGCGCCGGTAGTCGGATCGAGATCGACGTTACCAGCAGCAATTTCCCGCGACGTGCGCGCAACACCAACAGCGGCAACCCCGTGCTCGCCCGGGATGGCGAAGACGCCATTCGGATCGCCACCAATACCGTCCACCATGCTGCGGCGACGCCGTTTTTTGTCGAGCTGCCCGTGCTTGCGAGCTGAAGGTGCCCGTTGAACCCTGTCTTTTTCGCTGCCCCGGGCTTGTCCCGGCGATCCATGCGGATGGCCGGGGCAAATCTGCCGGGGCCACCTGCAGCATGACCGCGGAAGGCGGCAAAGGAGTGTTGCGCCACATAGCTCTCAAAATTGAGCGCCAATTAGCGATCAAAATGACACGCCGGCCGATTTTAGTCTGGTTTATATGTATGATAATGTTCGTTATCCTATTCTCTGCCTTGACCCCGAACCAACCGCCGGGGTAGCCTCGCCCGCATGGAAATCACCTTCAACATCCCCGACGAACTCGCCCGCCGCATCGGCAACGCCGGCGAGATTGAACGCCGCGCCCTCGAAGCGCTGGCGCTCGCGGAGTACCAGGCCGGCCGGCTGACCCGGCCCGAGCTGCGCCGCCTCCTCGGTTTTGGGACGCGCTACGAGCTCGACGGCTTCCTCAAGGCGCATGGTGTCAACGAAGGCATGACGCTGGAGGAGTTTGAGCGCGACCGCGAGACTCTGGACCGGCTCGGTCTTTGACACGTGCCGGCTGTCGCCGACACCGGGCCCTTGAACTACTTGGTGCTCATCGGTCGGATCGATCTGGTGCCGCAGCTGTTCGGCGACCTTTCCATCCCCACCGTCGTGCGCGACGAACTCGATGATCCGATGGCACCGGCCGCTGTTCGGCAGTGGATCACTGCGCCGCCCGGCTGGCTGTCCATCATGCCCGCTCCGGCAGGCGCGGACCCGGCGCTCGCCTCCCTCGACGATGGCGAACGGGCAGCCATCGCGCTTGCCACCGCGATCAAGGCCGACCTTCTGCTGATGGATGATCGCGCCGGGGTTGCCGTGGCGCGCGCACAAGGGATCGAGGTCACGGGTACCCTGGGTGTTCTCGATCGCGCAGCGCAGCGCGGCTTGGTGGAGCTTCCGGCCGCGCTGGCGGCACTCCGAGCGACCAATTTTCATATGCGCCAGGAGCTGGCGGACGCCCTGTTGGCGCAGGATCGGCAGAGGCGTTCGCAGCCATGAGCGCCACCATCCCAATCCCGTCGCCGGGTGAGAGCCTCCCAGCCCCGATACCAAGGGCCGGTGCTGGTGCAACGCCGGCTGCGGATCTGGTGCCGGCACTGATCGCCGCGGCCGGCGAGCGCGCGGAGATGCGCTTCCTCGAATTTTTCGCGGCCGATATCCGCAACCCGCACACGCGCCGGGCCTACTACCGGGCGGCGGCGGAATTCCTGGCTTGGTGCGCGGCCGCCGGCGTGCCGTCGCTCGCCGCGGTCCAGCCGGTCCATGTCGCCACCTGGATCGAGGTCTCGATGCGCGGGCTCGCCGCGCCTTCCGTCAAGCAGCGGCTCGCCGCGATCCGCCACCTGTTCGATTGGCTGGTCAACGGCCAGACCGTGCCGGTCAATCCGGCGCATACCGTGCGCGGGCCTCGGCACATCGTCACGTCGGGGCAGACGCCAGTGCTCGATCCGGCGGAAGCACGGGCGCTACTCGACAGCATCGATACCGGCAACCATGCCGGCCTGCGCGACCGCGCCCTGATCGGGCTGATGGTCTATTCCTTCGCGCGGATCGGCGCGGCGCTCGGCATGGCAGTCGAGGATATCTATACCCGGAACCGCCGGCTCTGGGTACGGCTGCGCGAGAAGGGCGGCAAGCGGCACGCGATGCCGTGCCACCACAACCTCGAAGAATACCTTGTCGCCTATCTCGACGGCGCCGGGCTGCGCAGCGATCCCAAGGGGCCGCTGTTCCGCACGATCGGCCGCGGCACCGGCAAGCTGACCCGCACCGTGCTGCCGCAGGCGAACGCCTATGCGATGGTCCGCCGGCGCGCCGCGGCCGCCGGCATCAAAACCAAGCTCGGCAATCACAGCTTTCGGGCAACCGGGATCACGGCCTACCTCAAGAACGGCGGCACGCTGGAAAAGGCCGCGGCGATGGCGAACCATGCCTCGACGCGCACGACGCAGCTCTACGATCGCCGGCGCGACGAGATCAGCCTCGACGAAGTCGAGCGGATCGCGATTTGATTTTGCATCAGATTTCTGCAACGAAAACCATGAGGAAATTCAAGGCGTTAATTTTCAGTCAAAAGTCTTAACTTTCGCAACAATGGCCGCACCGCGGCCCCTGTGGTGCTCCGCACCGGACGAAGGAGAATGGGGTCAGGTCCGGTCGGAATAGGCGGCTTCAAAGAAGGCGAGTTCGAGGGCGACAGCCCGACGGAAGAAATCGCGGCACAAATCCGCCTCCCCGGGGCCGACCCGGTCCAACTCCGCGCGCAGGAAATCGACAAAGTCGCGAAAATCCGGGTTGTCGTGCAGCGTGATCCACTCAGCGTGCACAAAGTTGCCCGGCAGCGGCTTCGGCGCATGGGAGGCCCAGTCGAGATAGAGCCACTCGGCCACGACGAGGACTGAAAGCGCGGCGGCATAGCTGCGCGTTTCCGCCGCCTCGCGCATGATCGCCTTGAAGCCGGCGCTCGCCTGCGTATCGGGGTCGGCCGCGCGCCTCGTCTCGGTGACGCCGAGCGCCGCGAAGGCGCGCAGGAAATAGGTGTTCTCCTCGCTCGACACCATGCCGATGAAGCGGCCGAAACGAAGCCTGGCTTCGAACGTATCGGCGCTGGTGAGCGCCGCGCCGAGCAGCATCAGGAAGCTGTCGAGAAAGCGGTGGTCTTGGATGAGATAGCGCGCCATCACCGCATCGGGCACGACGCCGGCGAACAACTCCTTGACGAAGCGATGCCTCACGGCATGTGACCATTCAGGTTCGCTCGCAACGCGCGAGGTTTCGGTGAAGCGTTCAGACATAGTGTTGGCTCCTGCCCAAGATCATCAGGATAGCGGCTCGAGGAAATCATAGGGACTCCCGGATGAAGAATGATGCGCGACGACCCCAGACGCCTCTTTGAAGTATACCGAACAGAGACAAGGTTCCCGGTTGTATCGCGCACGCTGTGACTTTCAGCGGTAAGTGGCGGGACTTCTTCAGAGTTATGTGGCGCCGATCACCAGCGTGCCGAGCGCTGCCTCGACCACGTCGTCGGTAATGACGCTCAGGCCGGGCGAAAGTCATCGCCGGGGCGCTTGCCGGCTATTCGACGGGATGCGGCTGCCCGGGTGCCGGTGCGGTCTGCGCCTTGTTCCATGCGAAGGTCTGCCCTTCGACGGTCCAGCGCAGCTGGGACAGGTGTCCCTCGGCATCCGCCTCGAAACCGGCAAAGCCGAACGGCACATTGCCCTGTCCCGCGGCGATAGGCGCGAACCGGCCCTCGGCCACGAGCGTGACGGTGAACAGGGCGCCGTCGAAAGGCGTGAGCCTCAGCCGCGCACCGGTCTGCTTCAACATCAGCAACAGCCCGGCGCCTTCGGCGGCAAGCGTCGCGGTCCCGAGCATGTCGCTGCGGTAATCGCCGATGAGTCCGCCCGCGGCCGGCGCGGGCAACGGGCTGGCCCGCTTTCGATAAAGGGCCGCTTCTTTCACCGCCTGGCCTTTGGCACGGGCGAGGGCCGCTTTCACGTGATCGGTTTCGGGATTGCCGAGGAGCTTGTCGAAGACCCAGAGCCCGACCGCGTCGGGAAAGCCCTTGTTGCCCTGGTTAGTCAGGATAATGGTCCCGACCCCCTTATGCGGCAGAAAGCCGATCTGCGCGCCAAAGCCGTCAGTCCCGCCATTGTGCCAAACGGCACGGCCGTTTGGGGTGTCGATGACAATCCAGCCCATCGCATAGGCCACCGCCTCGCTGATCGAGACCTTCGCCGTGCGCGTCACCGCCAGGTTCTCCGACGAGATGAGGCGCCGCCCGGCGAAGGTGCCGTTGCCGATCTGGAGCCGCAGCCAGCGGGCGCAATCCTCGACTGTCGAGTTGATGTCGCCGGCCGGACCGAACGGGTATGGGAATAACGGAGTGAACGGGATTTCCACCGAGCCGCTCGGGGTCCAGCGATGGCCAACCGCGTGGTCGGCGGCCCGCTCGATCGCCGCGGCGGTAAAGCTCGTATCGCGCATCCCGAGCGGCTCGACGATCTCGCGCGTTGCCAACATCGGCCAGTCGGGCGCGCCCAGGGCCTTGGCGACGATCCGCCCGGCGATCAGATGGGTTATGTTGGTGTAGGTGAAAGTGCTGCGGAACGACGTGGTCGGCTCGACAAAGCGCAGCGAATGCACAAGCCAGTCGGCATCGAAACCGAGCCCGGAAAGCAGGTCATTGGCGTAGGGCGGCAGGCCCGAGCGCTGCGCCATCAGGTCGTAGACGCGGAATTCCCGGGTCACCCACGGGTCCTTCAGGGCGAAGGCCGGGTAGAGATCGACGACCCGGTGGTCCCATCCGAGCTTGCCGCGGTCGACCGCGAGCGCCAGGGTGGCGGCGCCGATCGCCTTCGTGGTCGAGCCGATCTGGAACACCGTCCTGGCGCCCACCGGCTCATTGCCGCCCTTGCGCCGGCGACCGAAACCCTTGGCGTAGACGAGCCGGTCGCCGGTGACGATGCCGACCGCCGCTCCCGGCACGTCGAAAGCGGCCATGCCGCTGGTCACGTAACGCTCGAGTTCTGGCAAGAGCGCGCGAACCTGGCCCTCAATGTCGGCGGCGGCGCCGACTGTCATGGATGCGGCCGACGCGGCAGCCGGCATCGCTCCGGCTGCGGCGAACATGACCGCCGGCTTGTACAGCGCCCTTCTGGCCACGCGCCGGCCCAGCACGGTATCCGTCTCTGACGTTGTTGACGGGGCGATCCGCATCGCTGGCCTCTCCGCAATCTCGGCTTTGCAACTATCACTTATCAGCAACGAGGGCGTCGAGCTGCAAGTCGACCGACTGGCGCTCGTCAGCGGAGGAGGAGATGCGCATATAGCCGACCAGCATGTGCGGAAAACCTCAGGGAAACGGTTTCCGTACAATACCTCATTGTTGACCTCCCTTTTTGGCCCGCCGCACGTCCGGCAGATGTCCGCAAGGGGATCGTTCAGCGGACAGACAGGGCCGCCGGGGCGGGACTTGTGTCATTTCTCAAAGTCGGCTTCAGCAGAATGCCAAAGCCAGCTGCAGCAATGCGATCTGTTTCCGATGATCGTGCTTCGCCAACGGGCGGATCACCTCGGCCCAGCGTCGCGCCTCGCACCAGGCCACTTCGGAAACGTGCTATACGTCGACCCGCGATGACCTCAGCCTGCACCAGATTGCAGTCGCCTTTGGCAAAACGCCGGCCACCGCACATCACTTCGAACCAGATTGCAGTCGAGTGTGGCAGGACACCGCGTGACATTTCAATGCCTATCGCTGAAGCCGACTTTGGAAAATGACAAAACAGAAACTACTAAATCCTCCCGGAGATTCAGAAGGTCAGGCGGGAGTGGAGGCGCTTCGCGTGCGTAACTGCTCACCCCCGCCTGCGGTGGGTGGGCTTTATGGGGCAGGCGTATGGTCCGCGAGAGGGTTGACAGGGACGCGGCATCGTGATTCGACCATGTGATGGATCGTGAGGCCCTGGCGCAGCTTTCCAAGGACGAGTTGATCGCGCCGATCCTGGCGCAGGCCGAGGTGATTGCGCAGCAGGCGCGGCAGATCGAGGCGCTGACGGCGCAGAACGCGGCGCTGGCGCGGCGGGTTGAAGAACTCGAAGCCAAGCTCGGCATGCCGCCGAAAACCCCGGCCAATTCCTCGCTGCCGCCGAGCCAAAGCCATAAGCCCAACCGGGCCGAGCGGCGCGCAGCGAAGCGGAAGGGCCATCCCGGCGCCTTCCGCGCGCTGGCCGAGCATCCCGACGAGGTGATCGAGACCTACGCCGCGGCCTGCCCGCATTGCACGCAGGCGCTCGCACCGGGCGATCAGCCGGGATTTCATGCGTATGATCATATCGAGCTGCCGCCGATCCGGCCGGTGGTGACCCGCATTCATCGGCATCGCGGCACCTGCCCGAGTTGTCGCCGCGCGTTCAGCGCACCGCCGCCCGCCGGCATGGCGCCAGGCTCGCCTTTTGGCCCCGCTCTTTGCGCCCTCATCCTGCATCTGCGCGTGACGCAAGCGATCGGCTTCGAACGGCTGTCCCGGCTGATGGACGAGGTGTTCGGGGTGGCGATCAGCGAAGGCGCGATTGCCAACCTCCTGGCCCGCGCCGAGGTGCCGATGATTGTGGCCGCCGAGACCATTGCCGAACAGATCCGGGCCAGCCCGGTTGTCGCCTCGGACGAGACCTCGGCGCGGGTCCAGGGCAAGACCTGGTGGCAGTGGGTGCTGCTGTCCTCGACCGCGGTCTGTCACTTGATTGCCGACAGCCGCGGCGCCCAGGTCGTGACCGATTTTCTGCAGGGAGCCAAGCCCGAGGTATGGGTTTGCGATCGCTATGGTGGCCAGAATGGGCACGCTCTCCAGCGCCAAGTTTGCCTTGCCCATCTGCTGCGCGATGCGCAATACGCCATCGATGCCGGCGACACCGGCTTCGCGCCGGGCTTGCGGCGCCTGCTGCGGCGCGCTGCCGCGATCGGCCGCCGGCGTCCGGCGCTCAAGGACAGCACGCTCGCGCAGTACCGCGCCGATCTCGACCGCCGTCTCGACCGGCTGCTGCGCGAACCGCCGACCGCCACCGCCGGTAAGAAACTCGCCCGCGCCATCCGCAAATGCCGCGGCGATCTGTTCGTCTTTGTCACCCGGCGCGACGTGCCCTACACCAACAACGGCTGCGAGCGCGCCCTTAGACCTTCCGTCATCTTCCGCAAGGTGACCGGCGGCTTCCGCTCGCACTGGGGCGCCCGCCTCGGAGCCTGTCCTCGGGCCGGCCGGAGGCCGGACCCGTGGGCCGCCGTCCAATCCGTCATCGGCACCGGCCGGCTCGGCGGCAAATCCGCTCTCGAAGCGATCCAGGGTGTCCTCCGCCCCGGCGCTACCATTATCCCCTGAGGGGGACGTGAGCAGTTACTCGCGTGCTTTGAACTGTTGAGCACTTCCCGCGACGCGGCCGACGCAGAAGCGGGCAGTCTCCGTCTCATGCCTGATCCGTCCCGGACTTACGCCTTGGCGGCGTTCTGTGCAGCCTCGAATACATCGCGTGCGGACGTCGTACCCGCTACGTGCTCCGTATCCTCGGCTCCGAGGTCCATCCATCCCGCGTTCACGGCCTCAAACATTTCTTCGGCGGGTCCGGTGTGGCCCTTCGGGATGCCGAATTGTTCGAACGCTTCCGCCCACCCTGCACGCGGGACTGCAAAGGCTTTCACGTCGAGATTCAGGACTTCACCCAATTGCTCCGCGACTTCATCCGCGCTGACCATCGAACCAAGCTCGACGACGCGCTGCCCTGACCACGCTGGCCCGGTCAAAAGGGTTGCGACTTTCGCGCCGATGTCGTTCGTCGCGACCATGGTCGATTTCCGGTTTGTCGGATTGTAGTAGACCGGTAGCGTTCCGCCCTGGGCGATCTGCAAGCCGTAGAGGAAGTTTTCGAAGAAGCCGCCTGCGCGCACAAATGCGATTGGGGATGTCAGGTTGCGAAAGCCTTGCTCCAGAAGCGACAAGGCCGTGATCATCCCGAGCCCGCTGGTTCGGTTCGCACCCATCGACGAAAGCGCTACCACCCGCGGCGGCGCTGCCTTGGTGAGCGCCTCGACATAGTTTGCAATCACGCCCTTTGCTTCTTTGTAATCGGGCGAGGGCGCCCAGACAGCCGGCAACATGACGAACGCGCCTTCGACGCCTTTGAGCGCCTGCTCGATGGCTGCCGAATCATTCCAATCGCCGTCTACCAGTTCCACGCCCTGGTTCGCCCAGTTAGCCGCCTTCTCGCGATTGCGGACGAGCGCGCGTACCTCCTTGCCGTGCGCCAACAGATGTTTTGCCGTTGCGCCGCCCACTTTTCCCGTGATTCCCATTACTAAAAACATGTGTCTTCTCCTGATCATGAGGGACAGAGGACTGCCCCTGTTGGTTCAACGGATGAGCGGCAGAATGGCCCGGATACGGGGATCGCGCGCGTAGAGGCCGCCCCATGTCATCGCGCCCAGAAGCAGGGCAATGAGTTCCGGCGGCGATCCTAACTCACCAATGCGGACATGGGCGCAGATGGCGCCTCCCAGAAAGCCAGTCACCAGGATCGCGCCGAGGACGGAGGTGGCCGGGATGGCGTAAAGGATGGCGCAGGCGAGTACGATCGGACCCACGACACGGGTCAGGTCCATCGCGAACCCGGTTTCCTGCAACATGCTCGCGATCTGTGCCGGCGCGAAAAGCTGAATAGTGCCGTCTGCCACCAGAACGATAACGACAAACGCGCTCATGATCCGGCCGGCCCACAGGGCGCGATGCAAGGTCATCGTTTCAGGCACCCGATGCAGGTTCATAGTTTCGGACATTTGTCATTCTCCGATGGGTGGATTCCATATTCGGAGCTTACTGTGTCTCATAGGTATGATAAACACCGAGAAAATGAACTCACTGTTCTCTTTGTGGTGAACAATACCGAGGCACGAAAATGCAGAATCTCGAACCCATCCTCATATTCATAACGGTAGCGGAAATGGGGAGCTTCACCCGCGCGGCCGATAGCCTGGGCATCCAAAAGGGGAGGGCCTCAACGGCGGTCCGGAAGCTGGAAGAAGATGTCGGTGTCAGGCTCCTGCACCGGACGACGCGCAGCGTGCAGTTGACGGAGGACGGACGCGCATTTCATGCCCGTGCCCGCGATCTGCTTGCTGAAGTTGATGATCTGCACTCGATGTTCGCAAGTGATCGCGTGGCACTTCGCGGGCGTTTACGGGTCGATCTTCCGACCGAGGTGGCGCGCACAACGATCGTGCCGGCCTTGCCGGATTTCATGGCGACTCACCCCGAGTTGGAGCTGGAGGTGTCGAGCACGGATCGGCAAGTCGATCTGGTTCAAGAGGGGTTCGACTGCGTATTGCGGCTTGGACCCATACGGGACGAGACGTTGATTGCCCGCCCGCTGGGCCTGTTGCGCATGGTCAACGCTGCCAGTCCCGCCTATCTGGCGCGCTATGGCGTCCCTCGATCGCTAGAAGATCTCCGGCGTCAGGAACATCGGACAATTCATTTTTCGACGATGCTGGGCGCAAGACCCATTGGATGGGAATATCTGGACGGCGACAGCTACGCGACGCTTCAGTTGCCAGGTGCGCTGCACGTCAACAGCGCGCAGAACTACGAAGCCGCTGCCCTCGCCGGCCTTGGCCTGATTCAGGCGCCACTCTTGGGGGTTGGCCGATACTTGGAGAGTGGAGCCCTTGTGGAGATCATACCCGATTTTCGTCGCCGGGCGCTCGCCGTGTCCCTTGTCGTAGCACATCGGAGCAATCTGTCGCGCCGTGTCCGCGCATTCATGAAATGGATCGAAGATGTGCTGACGCCGTATCTGGAATAGCGAGATGAACATCTTCGTCCGGCCCTCGAAATCAACATTCTGAAGTTATGTCTGCCGGTCGGCGGCCCGGCGGTCCAACAGAATGCGACACTGAAACCAGCGACCTTTCAAGTCCGACATGAGATATCCTCAAACTTTTCCGCCTTCTGTCTTCCCAACGCCGTGCCAATGCAACAGAACCATTCCGTATCAGGTTCGGAGATATCCGGTTGCTCGCAACCTTATCCGGGGCCGCCCGTCGATCTCCGTAAGGCAGCAAACGGGCAATCGGTACGAATGGCCGCTTTCGGGACGGCTCACTTTGCCCGGGAACGGCGAGGATGGGGCAAAATTGCTCGGCCAACACGGGCGCCGGCAAATGACCAGTTCGGCCGAAGCTGGACACCCTTTGGGTAAAGCGCGGTTTCCATATCTTGTGCCCTGGCGCATCGCCGGCGACGCGGTCAAAGACGATCGCGGTAGGGACGCCCATTACTGAGCGCCCCCCGCACAGATCCGTACGTGCGGCTTTCCCGCATACGGCTCCCACCTTGGATGTTTGACGGCAAACCGTTCGGACGGCCACGGATGTAGAATTTTTGGTTTGGGCAGCCAGTCATCGGCGAGTTTCCGTGCCCGCTGCCAGGTGGTCTTGTCTCGCTGGCTACGTCGTTTGAGCGTGCGCCACCAGATTTCAACCACACGGCGTCTGAACACCACGAGCGCCGGCAGGTTTGTCGGCACGGCGTGATAGGCGAAGAAACCCCTGACCACTTGCTGAAGCCATTGCCCCTGTTGGGGTATGGGATAGTGTCGTCGCCGGCGCAGCTCCGCCTTGATCTCGCTGAGTTTTGCTCGGCTGCGGTCGCGCCGGGTCTTCCGTTTGAGCTGGAAAGCTCCCTGGCGGGTTCGGCCGCAGATCAGTGTAAAACCCAGGAAGTCGAAGGTCTCCGGCTTACCGAGACCGCGTTGCTTGCGGTTGTGCACCGCATAGCGGCCGAACTCGATCAGCCGAGTCTTCTCAGGGTGGAGCGACAGCGCGAACTCCTCAAACCTCTTCCGCATCATTTCGAGGAACCGATGGGCATCGGCCTGGCGCTCGAACCCGATCACCAGATCATCCGCATAGCGCGTGATGATCATGGTGCCGGTGGCCTCCCGCCGTCGCCAGCGGTCGGCCCAGAGATCGAAGACATAGTGCAGGTAAACGTTGGCGAGCAGCGGTGAGATCACCGACCCCTGCCCCGTTCCCGTCTCACTAACCGTAACCGACCCGTCTTCGAGCACCCCTGCCCTGAGCCATTTCTGGATCAGGCGGATGATGCGTCGATCACCGACCCGGTGCTCAAGGAAACGGATTAGCCATTCCTGGCTAACCGCGTCGAAGAAGCTTTGAATGTCGGCATCGATGATCCAGCTCACCCCTTTTGTCTCGCGTATCCCGACCATCAGAGCATCCAGCGCATCGTGCTGGCTGCGCTCGGGCCGGAAGCCGTACGAGAACCCGAGGAAGTCTTCCTCATAGATTTGGTTCAGGACGGCGGCGGTTGCTCTTTGGACGATCTTGTCCTCAAGCGCCGCCACGGCGAGCGGTCGCTGCCGTCCGTCGGCCTTCGGTATATACCGACGCCGAGATGGCTGCGGCCGATACGCTCCCCGATGGACCCTGGCATGTAAATCCTCGAGCTTGCGCTCAAGGTCTACGCCGTAGTCCTGCCACGTCACGCCGTCCGCACCGGGCGCCGCATCTCGCTTGAGGGCGAAAAACGACAGCCGGAGCAGGTCAACCGTGATGTGGTGGAAGAGCGCGGTGAGCCGTTCCTTCTTCCGTTGCCTTGCGGCCTCCCGTACGCGCTCCAGCGCCTGTGTCACACTTCCCCGGTCCTGCGCCCGGCGCGTGCTTTGCTGGATCGCGTTCTCCTTGGTCTCCGTCCTTCGCTCCGTTGCCTCCGCTGCCAGTCGCCCGGTTTTGTTCGGCAACTTCCCCGCTACTATGACGGAGTCTGACTTCTCACGACCGTGCATTATCGGCTTCGGCTCCTCGCCTTCCCGATACGGGCCCGTCGGCACTCTTGCCTGTGGCCGGACGTGAGATCTCTCAGGTTCCGACGCATTCCTTTTCGTCGTGATGTGATCTTCGACCCCGGCGGAGCGACAGCACCTCGCATAACGGTGCCGCACATATTGCCTTCGACGCTTATGACCGGCTCGGCCTCCGCGATGTTATGGATTTCGAGGCTCAATCTCACACCCCACCGAATCGCTGTGTACGCTTCGCAATCGCCGTCACCGACAACTGCGCAACACTCGCTACCGGGCGGCCCGCTACAGCCTTACCCGCGCCGGTCTCCCACCGGCTGGAACGCGCCAGCTTCTCCTGATGTCGGCGCAAGGTAGAAATGACACCCGGCGCGCAAAGTAGAAATGACACCCGAGGGGCGCCCAGCGGCTCCGTGCCGCCGGGTTTGCACTCTTCTCGGCATGGCTGATTTCGTTACGTGACGAAA
>JBOHMF010000017.1:0-21064 GCA_050730055.1 Allostellaceae bacterium | reverse complement strand
CACCGCAAAGCTCTCGCCATAGACGAGTTCGTGTTCGAGAAAGACCACGGGGTTGGGATCGCGGATCGCCGATTTCAACAACCCCTTGTGGTCGGCCCCGGTATAGGGCGCCACCACCTTGAGCCCCGGGCAGTGCGCGTACCAGCTCGCATAGCATTGCGAATGCTGGGCGGCGACGCGCGCGGCGATGCCGTTCGGGCCGCGGAAGACGATCGGACAGCTCATCTGCCCGCCCGACATGTAGCGGGTCTTGCCGGCCGAGTTGACAATCTGATCGATCGCCTGCATCGCGAAATTGAAGGTCATGAATTCGACAATCGGCTTCAATCCGGCAAAGGCGGCGCCGACGCCGAGACCGGCAAAGCCCTGCTCGGTGATCGGAGTATCGACGACGCGCCGGGCCCCGAATTCCTGCAACAACCCCTGGCTGACCTTGTAGGCGCCCTGATACTCGGCGACCTCCTCGCCGATCAGAAACACGTCCGGATCGCGCCGCATCTCCTCGGCGATCGCATCGCGCAGCGCCTCGCGCACCGTCATCGTCGCGGTCGTGCCGGCATACTCCGTTTCCGCCGGCAGCGCCGCGCGCGGCGCAGCCGGCGCCGGGGCGGCGGGCGCCCGCGCCAGCACCTCTGTTCCCGGCGGCGTCCCGCCAGACGCCGGACGCCTCGCCGGAGCGGCCGGGGCTTTCACACCATCCTCACCGTCGCCGGCGATCAGCGCGATCGGGGTGTTGACGGCGACGTGATCGGTTCCCTCGGGGATGACGATCTTGGCGAGCACACCCTCGTCCACGGCCTCAAACTCCATCGTCGCCTTGTCGGTCTCGATTTCGGCCAGGAGATCGCCGGGATGGACGGTTTCGCCCTCGCTCTTGAGCCAGCGGGCGATCTTTCCCTCGGTCATTGTCGGCGACAGCGCCGGCATCAGCACTTCGGTCGTCATCTCTTATCGGCGTCTCCCGCGCGCTCGGCCCAGGCAACTCCTTTTGGGCGATGCCCGCCAAGCCGGCCGATCATGCCGCCAGCACATCGGTCCACAACTCGGCCGGATCGGGTTCCGGGCTGTCCTGCGCAAACTGCGCCGCCGCGGCGACGCGATCGCGGGTCTCCTTCTCGATCGTCTTGACATCGTCCTCGGCAATCCCGCCCTCAATGAGGAGCCGGCGCAACTGATCGATCGGGTCGTGCTCGCTGCGCATGCGGTTGACCTCTTCGCGGGTGCGGTACTTGGCCGGGTCCGACATCGAGTGGCCGCGATAGCGGTAGGTCAGCATTTCGAGGATGATCGGCCCCTCCCCGCCGCGCGCGTGCGCTGCGGCATTGAGAGCCGCCTTGTGGACGGCAAGCACGTTCATCCCGTCCACCTGCTCGCCCGGGATGCCGTAGGCCGAGCCGCGGTGAAACAGATCGGTGCGCGCCGAGGCGCGATCGACCGCGGTGCCCATGCCGTAGCGGTTGTTCTCAATGACATAGACGACCGGCAATTTCCACAACGAGGCCATGTTGAAGCTCTCGGCGACCTGTCCCTGATTGATCGCCCCGTCGCCGAGATAAGTCACCGAAATCTGGCCGTTGTCGCGATAGCGGTGGGCAAAGGCCAACCCGGTCCCGATCGGCACCTGGGCCCCGACGATGCCGTGGCCGCCAAAGAAGTTCTTTTCGCGGCTGAACATGTGCATCGAGCCGCCCTTGCCGTGCGAGTAGCCGCCGCGCCGTCCGGTCAGTTCCGCCATGACCCCCTTTGGGTCCATGCCGGCCGCCAGCATGTGGCCGTGATCGCGGTAGGAGGTGATGATCGTGTCGCCCTCTTGCAGCACGGCCTGGATGCCGACGACAACCGCCTCCTGCCCGATATAGAGATGACAGAAGCCGCCGATCAGACCCATGCCGTACATCTGCCCCGCCCGCTCCTCAAAGCGGCGGATCAGCAGCATGTCACGATAATAGCGCAGCACCTCCTCGGTCGGAACGGCGAGATCGGCAAACGTGACCGTCTTGGCCTTGCGGGTGACTGCCATGCGCCTCCTCCGGGACGGTTTTCGGCCGGGTCGGGAGATGTCCCGGAAAGGATGGGGGCAAATCCGCCGATTTGCAACCACGACCAGATCAAGTGATTGCAATAACACAAATTATCGACAGCGGCGCCAGCCCGCGGCGAGACATCAGCGCGGCGCCCGCGGCGCCATGATGACGACCTCGCTGGGGCCGACAAAGTTGAGCACCTCCCGCACGCGCTCGTCGAGCAGATCGCGGTCGAGATGGTCGGGGCGCATCTCGGCAACCTTGAGTTCGAGCGTGGCGCGCTCGGCGCGCGCTTGCGCGAGGGTCGTCTGTTCAGTCGCGAGCCGGTGGGAGAGCCGCATCCACGCCTCAAACCCGCGCTCGCCCACAATGAGGTTGTAGGAGAAATATCCGGTCAGCGCCAAGCCCAAGAGCGGGCCGGCGAGGGGACGCGCGCAGCGGCGCAATTCGCGCAGGAGGCTCATGGTACGAACGGAGCACGCGTCTCACGACCCGTCAATCCCGGTGCGCAAGGCGCGCCAGCACCGCGCGCCCGGGAAAGCGGGCCGCAGCGCCCAGCGCCTCCTCGATGCGAATCAGCTGGTTGTACTTGGCGAGCCGGTCGGAGCGCGAGAGCGACCCGGTCTTGATCTGACCGCTGCTGGTGGCGACGGCGAGATCGGCGATCGTCACATCCTCGGTCTCGCCCGAGCGGTGCGAGATGACACGGCCGTAGCCGGCGGCGAGCGCCGTCTCGATGGTCTCCAGCGTCTCCGACAAGGTGCCGATCTGGTTGACCTTGACCAGGATCGCATTGGCGACGCCGCGCGCGATGCCCTCCTTCAGCCGTGCCGGATTGGTGACAAACAGGTCGTCGCCGACGAGCTGGATACGCTCACCGAACTGGCGGGTCAGCGCCTCCCAGCCGGCCCAATCCTCCTCGGCCATGCCGTCCTCGATCGACAGGATCGGATAGCGCGCGACAAGATCGGCGTAATAGGCGACAAGACCGCCGGCATCGAGCTTTTTGCCCTCGCCCTTCAGGTCATAAAGACCGTCGCGGTAAAACTCGCTGGCGGCGGGGTCGAGCGCCAGCACCACATCCTCGGCCGGCCGGTATCCCGCCGCCGCGATCGCGCGCATGACAAAACCGAGCGCGGCGTCGGCCGAGGCGAGGTTTGGGGCAAAGCCGCCCTCGTCGCCGACATTGGTATTGAGACCGGCTTCGGCGAGTATCTTTCTCAATGCATGAAAAATCTCGGCACCCCAGCGCACCGCTTCGACGAGCGAGGGGGCGCCCACCGGCATCACCATGAATTCCTGGATGTCGATCGGGTTGTCGGCGTGCACCCCGCCATTGACAATGTTCATCATCGGCACCGGCAGCGTGCGCGCGCTGACGCCGCCGATGTAGCGGTAGAGCGGCACGCCCTGGACCTGCGCCGCCGCCTTGGCGCAGGCGAGGCTCGCGCCGAGGATCGCATTGGCGCCGAGCCGCCCCTTGTTTGGGGTGCCGTCGAGATCGCACAGAACACGGTCGATCGCGTATTGATCTTCGGCCTCGCGGCCGGCGAGCGCCGCCGCGATCTCGCTGTTGACTGCCATGACTTCGCCGCGGACGCCGCGGCCGCCGTAGCGCGAGCCGCCGTCGCGGCGCTCGATCGCCTCGTGCGACCCGGTCGAGGCGCCGGACGGAACGGCGGCGCGGCCCGTCGCACCGCCCGCAAGGGTGACCTCGACCTCGACGGTCGGATTGCCGCGGCTGTCCAGGATCTCGCGGGCATGGATTTTAGCGATTGCCGTCATCGCGCACCCCGGGACCCCGTTTCAAATCCGGTTGAGAGCTTGCGGTGCCGCCGCGCCCGTCCAGATGGAGCGCCGCCTCCCACGCCTGCTGGGTGGCAACCTCCTCAGTCCACGGGCGCATCAGCGCCGCGGCGCGCGCATCGCGGGCGTAGCGCTCAAGCGGATAACGCTTGAGAAAGGCCCGTCCGCCGCAGATGCGGATCGCCTCCTGGGTGACCCGGACCACGGCTCGCTGCACGGTGACATGCGCCGCCCGAGCGCGCTGGACGGCCTCCGGCGGCGCATCGACCCGAGCTTCCGAGATCGCGCGGTAATAGAGCGCGCGGGCGGTCTCGATCGCAAACAGTATCTCCGCAATCGCCGGACCCTTTGCCGCGATCCCGGTATGCAGACCCGGCGCGCCCGCCATCGCGCCGCTCAGATAGGCCAGGGCGCCGTCGCAGGCCGCCTGCATCAGACCGAGAAAGGTCGCGCTGAAGCTGAGAAAAAGGTGGGGAAAGGCGTTGTACAGGGCCCCGAACAGACCGGGCGGCAGCACCTCCGCGTCATCGGGGACAAACACGTCCCGCAGCACCATGTCGCGGCTCACCGTGGCGCGCATCCCCATCGGGTCCCAGTTGCCGGAAAAGGATACGCCGGGCGCGTCCTTGGGGATCTGCAAATACAGGGTGCGCTCGATCCAGGACTCCTCGCCCGGCCGGATCGCCGGGGTGGCGTAATACGGGGCGCAGCCTCCCAGCGAGACAAAAAACTTCCGCCCGTTGACGACATAGCCGCCGTCCACCTTGCGTGCCGTGGTGCCAAAGCGGCGGCCGCCCACGCTGAGCGCCGTGTCGGTCTCGCCCTCTTCCACCGGCTCGCTGTGCGGCTGCCCGTAAAAGACGCCGTCCTCCACGACGGCGCGGAATTTGGCAGCCCGAAGCCTCTCGTGGCGTTCGCGCGCCGCGGTGGGCATCGGCATCCCATCGGCGAGCGGACCCATCATCAGCATGGTGAGACAGTGCATGTTGAAGGTGAGCGCGGTGGAGGCGTTGCCTTGCGCGAGCTGTTCCGCCACCAGGCAATAGGTTTCAAAGTCGGCCCCGAGGCCGCCGCAGCGCTCAGGCACGCACAGGCTCAAGAGTCCTGCGGCGCGCAGGTCGGCATAGTCGTCAAAGGGAAAGGACGCCTCGCGGTCGTGGCGGCCGGCGCGCGGGGCAAAGCGCTCGCGGGCCAGGGTGCGGGCCAGTGCGATCAGCTCGCGCTGTCGGGGCGAAGGTTCGAGGTTCATCAAACCCGATCCGCGTGGCCAACCCGTGACGCCAAAACGTCCTCTTCAATAAGCCACCCTCAAGGCTCGACTGCAAGCACGGCGCGCTTCTCCGATCGCGGTCCCCGCCGACGTTGCAGATATCTGTTTGCAGCCCGCCGGCGCTTTCCTACAGAGTGGGGCCTTGCTGCGCATCCCGCCGACGCCAACCGCATTGTTGCGTTCAGCCTGTCCGGCGAAGTGTACGTCAGTGCGGATGCCGGCGTGTCCTGGCGCAAGATCGCGCGAGTTCGGTGAGGTCCAGGCCGCTATCGGGGTGCCGAACTGATTTTTATCGTTGTAATCAAGAATGAAAGGGAAACGATGAGCTTGTTTAATTTGCGCCCTGGTTAGGTCTTCTTCTTCATCAAATCTGCTATCTGTATCAAGTCTTGCACCAGAAGCCTGATCCCCGCTTGAAAGCTCGTTAGGTCCCCGGCATGAGCAAGGAAACGACGTGCATGAGCGGACCAGTTACCCACGTTTCGGGCATCTTTCAGAGCCTTCTTTGAGTCGCGGCCGAGGTTGATCCCCTTATGCCCGTTCTCGCCGCACGCTCGCTCGGCAAGATCGCCGAGCATGAGATAATTGCCGCCTCCGTCCTTGATCTCAGTCTCGCGGTTAAGGCACTCGTAGACTTCAATTATGAGAGTTTCAAGGAGTCGGCGCAGCATCACAGCGGCAGCGTTATAATAAGCATGATGGAAGGAACCGTTGAGCTCGCGGCAAACCTCTTCGATGTAACCCCGCGTGTTTTTCCAGATAGGTTCCGGAAGGTAGCCAGAAGCGTGATCCATGGCGGGCTGTATGCCCTCCAGGTCTGGCAACCAGTCGTGAATTACCCTCCGCGAGCCGGATTTCAGCGAGAAGCCGCTCTTCGTCTCATTAGCCAGTTTTGTCTTCCGAATCGCCTCAGCAAGCGCCGTCTGGTTCGGAGTTCCGATGTGATGATCGCCGAGCACCTTGGTCAACTGACCAGCAGTTTTGGCCACGCCAGATTGCCCACTATCGAAATACCAAAGGACGGCGAGCGCCTTTTCCGCGTTCTTTCTATTTGATTGCTTGACGACTTCGCAAAAGCGATCTAGAGAGAGATGCATAAGGAATTACTTGGCCTTGCCCATCTCGTGCTCTACGAAATTCTCGCCCTGCGTCGTCGTTCGGATGTCCTCAGTATCGGAGTAGTTCAGCCAGATCTTCGACTTCCTGACGTTCCGGATAGTCTGCTTAACGTCCACAGGAATTGGTTTTCCAGCCTCCTTGAAAGCGGTCATTATATGATCTGGGCCTATCTTATCCAAACCCATGATGTGCTGCATGTAGTAAACAGTTGCCAGGGCCGCCTCAAGGTCGTTCTTGGGACTCTTCTCCTCCATGAATTCCTTGAGAGCCTGCTTTCCGTCTGGCCTGAAGTTCAGGTCTGGCACCAAATTTAGCCCTGCGTTGCGATCAATCCTCTTTCCAGTACCGCGAGGCTTCCGAGCGTTTAGAGGCGCAGACCCTGCACTGAGCGCTTTGACTTCTTCTACTTGATCGATCGCTTCTTCGGTTTCCTCAAGATTCGGTTGCAGCAAAGGGACAGCGGCATTCCCATTAGTTTTTTGCTCTGAAATCACACGCACAGGCCGGCTCATCGCCGATAGCATCGTTTTCAGCGCCACTTGAACGCTTTCATTGTTGCCTTCGACCTCTGCGAAGAAGACACGCACTTTAGCCTTGTCCGCGCCGAATGCCTGCTCATTGTCACGCCTCGCCATGAATACACCTGTCCAATTTCGATCTTTGGTTGATATGTGAGCCGTTTGCCAGCTAATGGAAGCACTTCCCAGTGGCTCGGGTTGACCTTCTTCGTAGCGATATGCTGCGGCTCAGCGAATACCCTATACCATATTTGCCGGCTTAGCAAGAACTTAAGTAGAACGGCGAGGCCTCTTTGCGTGACCTTGTCTCTCCGCGCAGCGTTCGGCTCCTCAGACCGGGACGGTCAGCTTCGCGAGATCAAAATTGTAAACGCGGGCGGTGTTGCCGGCGGCGATCCTGGCTCCCTCGTCGTCCGGTACGCCGGCCAGGATCTCCGCCAGGATCCGGCGCGATTGGGGAAAGGTCGACTCGCTGTGCGGGTAGTCCGAACCCCACATCATGTTATCAACGCCGATGAGGTCGCGCAGACGAATGCCGAGGGCGTCCTCCTGAAAGCTCAAGACGACGTTGCGGCGGAAAAAGTCGCTCGGGACCATGCCGCTCTTGAACCGGTAGATCGCCTCGCCGTGGCGCTCGCGGTAGGTGTAGTCCATGGTGGCGAGCAGGTGGGGCGCCCACGCCAACTCGAACTCGACGATGGCGACCGTCAGGCGGGGGTGGCGCTCAAAGACGCCGGAGAAGATCATGTCGCACAGCGACAGCGCCGGGTAGAACGCCTTTGTCGCGCGGCTGCTGGCGTCGCGCAGCGTCCTGTCGCCGGCGCCGCGGATCCTGCCCTGCCGGCGCGTCGCCGTGTGGAGGGAAAGCGGCATCCCGAGCGCCGCGGCGGCGGCCCAGAACGGTTCGTACCCGGACTGGTCGTAGCGCCGGTCTTCGAGCGGATACTCGGTGATCATCGCGCCGGAAAGGCCGAGGCGGGCGGCGCGTTCCAGTTCCTTGATCCCGTCCGCCACATCGTCCAGGCTGATCATCGCGATGCCCTTCAGGCGAGCGGGATCGGTGTGGCAGAACTCGGCAAGCCAGCCGTTATAGGCGCGGAAAATGGCCGACATCAGCGGCGTGTCCGCGATCTTGAAATAGAAGAGGCCCTGCGAGGGGTAGAGGACTTCGCCGGCCACGCCGTCGAGCGCCATGTCCTTGAGGTGTTGCGCGGGGTCGTACCCGCCGCGGCGCACGTCCTCAAAGCGCCCCGCGGCGGAGAGGGTCTCGGGGGCGTCAAAGCGCGCACCGGCGTTTGAGATGAGGCCGATCCCGGAGAGCGCCTGATCCGCCTCGACCACGATCTGGTCGGTGCCGGCGATCCGCTCGATCCGCGGCGCGCGATCGCGAAACGCCCGATCGATGCGGGTCTGCCACAGGTCGGGCGGTTCGAACACGTGAGAGTCGGACGAGAGAACCAGGGGCAGCATCGCCATCTCCTTCCCCACCGGATCGCGGGCGGCACCTTTGGCCTTCGTCCTCCCGCCGTCAAGGCCGGCTCAAGATCCGCCCGGGAGATCCACCCGGGGCGCACTTGACGCGGCGGCGGGCGGGTCGTGATATACTGCGCGGTGCAGATTGCGGCACGGGAGGATAGGTCATGGCGGTCCGGCTCGTCGTCACATTTCACGCGGCGCCCGGCAAAGGCGCCGAACTCGCGCAGACGATGAAGGCGCGCTGCGAGGTCTCGCGGCAGGATGCCGGCTGCGAGCAGTTCGAGGTGTTTCAGGGCGTCTCCGACCCCGATACGCTGGTCCTGCTCGAATTGTGGAAGGATCAGGCCGCGCTCGACACCCACGCCAAATTGCAGGCAACGCGCCCGCCTGTGCCCGAAGGGCTGCGGCTTGGCGCCGGCGAGCGCGAGGACTACACCTACCACCGCACCCGCTGAGCAGGGGGCGCCACAATGCAGGTCTCGTACTTTGAAACCGGCCGCTACGACGCGCCCTCAAACCTGCCGCGGCAATGGCCGATGCCGGCTGGCGCCTATGACGGCGCGGCGGGCTTGCGCGCCTTTCACGGCATGGTCGAGCGCAGCCGGTACGTCGAGGCGTTGGGGTTCGATTGGGTCAGCGTCTCCGAGCACCATTATTCGCCGCGCATCCTGACCCCGTCGCTGCCGATCGCCGCGGCCTACATCGCCTCGCACGTGCACACCATCAAGATCGCGCTCTTGGGGCCGATCGTGCCGCAGAGCAACCCGGTGCTGCTCGCCGAGGAGATGGCGATGCTCGACACGATGGCCGAGGGCCGGCTGATCGTCGGCATGTTGCGCGGCACCACCAACGAGATGCTGACCTACGACCTCAACCCCGCGGAATCGCGCGAGCGCACCGACGAGGGGATGGAGCTGATCCTGCGCGCCTGGAAGGAACCGCAACCCTTTGGCTGGCAGGGCCGGCATTTTCATTATCGCACCGTATCGGTGTGGCCAAAGCCGCTGCAACAGCCGCTGCCGCCGATGTATGCCCTCGGCACCAGCCGCGAAGCCAGCGACTTTGCGGCGCGCAACCAGATCGGCCTCGGCGTGTCGTTTGGCCCGTTTGACGGGATGGGCAAGGTGACCGGCTACTACAAAGCCGAGTGCGCGCGCTGGGGCTGGCAGCCGCAGCCGCACCAGATCGTCTACCGCGCCAATATCCTGATTGCCGCGACCGGCGAAAAAGCGCAGCAGGCGCTGGCGCGGTATCCGCGGCAGGCGGTGTTCCCGCTGAAGGAGGGGATTGGCGCCGCACTCTTGGAACTCGACCAGCGCAACGTCGCCGGCGAGGGGCGGCGGCCGGCCAATGTCAATCGGGCGCTGCCGATCAATTTCTGCGGCGGGCCGGATGAGATCGTCGCGCAGTTGAAAGAGGCCCGCGAAAAGATCGGCTGCGGCGTCGTCGATCTGTCGTTCCAGACCCCGGGATCGGACACTCCCGACACGCTGATGGAAGCCCTCGAACTGTTTGGCAAAAAGGTGCTGCCGCACATCCGCGACACCTGAAAAGAAAAGGGAGGGTCGGCCTGCGGGCTGACCCACCGGAGATGGACAGGGAGACGACATGGACTATCCTTATGATCTCGGTCCCTATTCTCGAACGGTGACGACCACCTCGGCGGAGGCCCAGCGTTGGTTTGACCGCGGTCTCAACTGGTGCTTTGGCTACCACCATGAGGAAGCCGCCGCCTGCTATGAGAAGGCGCGGGAGATAGACCCGGGCTGTGCCATGGCGCATTGGGGTGTCGCCTATGCGGTCGGGCCGAATTACAACTACCCGTGGGAATTGCAGGACCCCGCCGGCAAGGCCGCGGCGCTCGCCCGCGCCCATGACGCGGCCCGCACGGCCCTCGCATTGGCTGGCCGGGCCACCGCGCCGGAACGTGCGCTGATCGAGGCGCTGCCGGTGCGCTACCCGCAGCGCGATCCGATTGATGATCAGCGCCCCTGGAACGACGCCTTTGCCAATGCCATGCGCCGCGCCCATCAGGCGCATCCCGGCGACCTCGATCTGCGCGCCATCTTTGTGGAAGCGATCCTCAACCGCACGCCCTGGCGCATGTGGGACCTGCGTACCGGCGAACCCGCCCCCGGCGCCGGCACGATCGAGGCCCGCGACGTACTCGAAACCGCGTTCCGCGATCTGCCCAGGGCGATGAGCCATCCGGGCCTTTTGCATCTCCACGTCCATCTGATGGAGATGTCGCCGCACCCGGAAGCGGCGCTGGTCAGCGGCGACCGTCTGCGCGAACTCTCCCCCGATATGGGGCACCTGGTGCACATGCCGACCCACATCGACGTGCAGTGCGGCCACTACCGCGACGCGATGCACTGGAATCAGAAGGCGATCATCGCGGACCGCAAATTCTACGACCGCGCCGGACCGATGAACTTCTATTCGGGCTACCGGGTGCATAACTACCATTTCGCCGCCTACGGCGCCATGTTTCTCGGCCAGTACGCGCCGGCCATCGCCGCCGCCGACGAGCTGATCGCGACCATGCCCGAGGATGTGCTGCGCACCCCGTCGCCGCCCATGGCCGACTTCTTTGAGAGCTACGTTTCCATCAGACAGCACGTCCTGATCCGCTTTGGCAAATGGCGCGAGATCATCGCCCAGGGTCTGCCGGCCGACCGCGACCTCTATTGCAACACCGTGGCGATGATGCACTACGCAAAGGGTGTCGCCCACGCGGCGCTGGGCGACGTGCCGGCGGCGGAGACCGAACAGGCGCTCTTTCGAAAGGCTGCGAAGCGGGTGCCCAAGACCCGGTATCTCCACAATGCCCCCTGCGCGCAGTTGCTTGGGGTGGCCGAGGAGATGCTGGCGGGCGAGATCGCCTACCGCCGCGGCGAGCACGATGCGGCCTTTGCCCGCCTGCGTGCTGCCGTCGCTCTGGAGGACAGCCTGCCCTATGACGAGCCGTGGGGCTGGATGCAGCCCGTCCGCCACGCGCTCGGTGCGCTGCTTCTGGAGCAGAACCGCACGGCGGAAGCCGAGGCGGTCTATCGCGAAGATCTCGGTCTCGGCGGCGCCCTGCCGCGCGCCCAGATCCACCCAGACAACCTGTGGGCCCTGCGCGGGCTGCTGGATTGCCTGCAGCGGCGCGGCGAGTCCGCGGAGGCGGCGCTGATCCGCCAGCGCGCGGATTTTGCCGCCGCCCGCGCCGATCTGCCCGTATCGGTGTCCTGTTTTTGCGCTCGCGGCAAAACCGGCTGAACAGCCCGCGCCAAGGCCATCAATCCGCAGAGAGATTGACCCTTCACGCCGGGGCGGTCAGCCTCGCCGCGTCAAAACGGTACACGCGGGCGGCGCGTGGCGCGCCTGGCCGGTCTTGCGGTCGGGCGGCTGCGCTTTGGCGCGCTGGTGGCCGGCGGCGTTCTCGCCGCCATCGCCGGCGTGCTCTACGCCGGAACCAGCGGCTCGGCCGATCCGAACTCGGGCGACAGCTTTCTGCTGCCGGCCTTTGCCGCCGCCTTTCTCGGCTCGACGACGATCGTGCCCGGGCGGTTCAACGCCTGGGGGTCTTTTGCCGCGGTCTATTTTCTCGTCACCGGGATCAACGGGCTGTCGCTGCTGGGCATCCAGGTCTTTATCCAGGATCTCTTTTACGGCGGGGCGCTGATCATCGCCGTCGCCCTCTCGATCCTGGTGCGCCGCACCGAGGCGCGCGAACCCGATATCGGCCGGGAAGGGAATTGAACGGTCATGGCGCCGCTCCGGGAATGGCCCTGTCCCGCGGTCGCGGCAGGTGATAGAGAGGCTTCAAGGCTTGGCAAAACAGCACGGCTTAAGGAGCGGGCCATGGGTGTCGGGATGATGATGGTGTGTGCCGGCCGTGGCCGGGGCGAGTGCTCCGGGGCACGCTCGTCGGCCGGGGTTCGCGCGGCCGCCGGGTAGGCCGTTCCGCCGATCGGAGAGAGCGGACCCATGGCGCCGCCGCACCGCATGATGACGCTGGTTGCCTTTCTGCAGGCGCAGAACTGCTCCAACCTGCCCGGGTCGTGGCGCCATCCGGCCACGATGCCGGATTTTCTGACACCCGAATACTACCAGCGCATCGCCCGCACGCTGGAAGAGGGCAAGATCCAGATGGCGTTTTTTGACGACCGCCTGGCGCTGCCCGATCTCTATACCGGCGATCACGCGGAGGCGATCGCCGCCGGTGTGCGCGCGGTGAAGCTCGATCCCTGCACCGTGATGATGGCGATGGGGATGGTGACAACGCGGCTGGGACTCGGCGCCACCTATTCGACAACCTATTACGAGCCGTACCATGTCGCCCGCCTGTTCGCGACGATGGATCTGATGCTGAAGGGCCGCGCCGCCTGGAACATCGTGACCTCGCTGAACCGCGGGGAAGCCGAGAACTTTGGCCGCGACGCGCACATGGACCATGACGCCCGCTACGACCGCGCCGACGAGTTCATGGAGGTGGTCCTCGGCCACTGGAACACCTGGGACGACGATGCGCTGATCCTGGACAGGGCGAACAGCCGCTTTGCCGATCCGGCAAAGGTGCATCGGCTCGATCATGCCGGGCGGTATTTCCGCTCGCGCGGGCCGTTCAGCGTGCCCCGCTCGCCGCAGGGGCATCCCGTACTGATCCAGGCCGGGCAATCCGGCCGCGGCCAGCTTTTTGCCGCGCGCTGGGCCGATCTGGTGTTTGTGATCTTTCACAACCTGGCGGACGGGATCAGGGAGTACGCCTCTCTGAAGGCCGCCGTCGCCGCCCGCGGCCGCGACCCCGCCGGCGTGCGCGTCGCCCCGGCCTGCTACGTCTGTGTCGGCGAAACCGAGACGGCGGCGCAGGAAAAACGCGCCGTCATCGCGGCGACGGCGCGCGACATCGACGCCCTGGTGCTGCTCTCCGAAGTGCTCAACTACGATTTTTCCCGGAAGCCGATCGACGAGCCGTTTACCGATGCGGAACTGGCTGAATTTTCGTTTCAAGGGTTTCGCGACCGGGTGATCCGGCACTCCGGCAAAAAGAACCCGAGCGTGCGCGATTTCATCACCGTATCCGGGCGCGGCACGGTCAGGGAGCACCCGATATTCTGCGGCAACCCGAAGCAGGTGGCCGACCAGATGGAGGAATGGTTTGCCGCCCCGGCTTGCGACGGCTTTGTGCTGGCGGCAACCCACATGCCGGGCGCCTATGACGACGTGGTGCGGCTGCTGGTGCCGGAATTGCAACGCCGCGGCCTGTTTCACCAGGATTATGCGGGTCCGACCCTGCGCGACACTCTCGGTCTGCCGATCCCGCGCGCCGCCGACTGGCGCGAGGCGCGCCGGCGCCCCGTCGGCGTCTGAAACCTCCGGCGATGGGAGCGGCACGATGATCGTGGACAGGCAACCGTTGCGCAGCTTTCTGTTCGCGCCGGGAAACCACGCGCGGCGGGTCGAAAAGGCGCTCTCGCTCGATGCCGACGCGGTGATCCTCGATCTTGAAGACGCGGTGGCGACCGCGGAAAAGCCGGCGACCCGCGAGAAGGTCGCTGCGGCCTTTGGCCGGCCGCGCCGGGGATGGCTTTATGTCCGCGTCAACGCCGCCGATACCGAGTTCTGCCATGGTGATCTCACGGCGATCGTCAGACCCGGTCTCGACGGCGTCATCCTGCCAAAGGTCGAAACCCCCGCCGCGCTCGCGACGATCGACTGGCTGCTCCATCAGCTTGAGCGCGAGCACGCTCTGCCGCCGGGCACCGTCGATCTGATCCCGATCATCGAGACGGCTCGCGGTCTCGACCGGCTTGGCGCCATTCTGGCCGCCGGCACGCGGGTGCGGCGGGTCGCCTTTGGCGCCGGCGATTTCACCCTCGATGTCAACATGGTCTGGAGCCGCGGCGAGGCGGAGCTGGCCCCGGCTCGCGCCGCGATCGTCACCGCGTCGCGCGCGGCGGGGCTCGAGGCGCCGCTCGACACGGTCTGGGTCGATCTGGCCGACCGCGAGGGGCTCGAAGTCTCCGCGCGCACGGCATTGGGCCTCGGCTTTCAGGGCAAGATGTGCATCCACCCGGAGCAGATCGCGGTGGTGAACCGGGTCTTCACCCCGGCCGATCCGGAAATCGCCTTTGCCGAGCGGGTCGCCGCCGCCTTTGCCAAGGCCGAAGCGGAGGGCAGCGCGGCGATCCAACTCGACGGCAAATTTATCGATTACCCGATCGTCTATCGGGCGCGGCGGGTGTTGCAGCGGGTGGCCGCCATCCGCGCGCGGGAGGAAACGCGATGACGGGGCACCCGAAGGGGCCGCTCGACGGCATCACCGTGCTCGATCTGTGCAGCTATCTTGCCGGCCCCTACGGCTGCACGCTGCTCGCCGACCTTGGTGCCGACGTGATCAAGATCGAGTCGCCACAGGGCGACATGCTGCGCCAGTTCCCGTCCAGTCTGCCGGGTGAGAGCCGCTTTTTTCTCGGCGCCAATCGCGGCAAGCGCGCGCTGGCGCTCGATCTGAAGCAGCCCGAAGGGCTGGCGGTCTTGCATCGGATGGTTGCTGCCGCCGATGTGCTGGTCGAGAATTTCCGCCCCGCGGTGCCGGCCCGGCTCGGGATCGATTACCCGCGGCTCAAGGCGATCAACCCGCGCCTTGTCTATGCCGGTCTGACCGGTTACGGCGACAGCGGACCGCTCCGCGACAAGGGCGGGTTTGACCAGGTGCTGCAATGCCTCTCCGGCATGGCGGTGTTTCAGGGCGGCGGCGCCGACCGGCCGCAACTGGTGCTCGGCTCGGTGCTCGACTACTTCACCTCGGCGCTGCTCGCCTATGGCGTCGCCGCCGCGCTGTTTCACCGCGAGCGCAGCGGCACGGGGCAGTATCTCAGCCTGTCGCTGCTGCGCAGCGCGTTGACGATCCAGGCCGGGCGGTTTGTCTGGGCCGAGAGCGAGGGCCGCGAGGCCACCCGCGATTCCGGAACCGGCGGTCTCACCGGCATCCACCCGACAAGACAGGGCGCGCTCTACATCTCGGTGCACTCCAACCATTTTTTTGCCGCGCTCTGCGAACTGATCAGGCGCCCCGAACTGGCGAGCGATCCGCGCTGCGCGACGATGCGCAGCCGCGCCGCCCATGCCGCCGAACTGGTGCCCGAACTGCGCGCCGCGCTCGCCGCCCGCACCGCGCTCGAATGGGAGGAGATTTTTGGCGAGCGCGTTCCCTGCGCCGCGGTGCGGCCGATCGAGGACATGTTCGATCACCCGCAGGTCCGCGCCGAGGATTTGGTGACGACGCTCGATCATCCGGTCGTCGGCCGCTACCGGACAATGACCAGGCCGGTCAAATTTTCCGACACGCCGGACCCTTCGCCCGTGGCCGCGCCGACCTTTGGCCAGCACAGCGACGAGGTTCTCGCCGCATTTGGCTATTCGGCTGCGGACGTTGCGTCTTTGCGCGCGCGCGGCATTGTCCGATGATCGGCTATCGGGGCGCTGTCTCCTCGCGGTAGAGACAGAGCGCCTTCATCACCGGCGCGTCGGTGAAGCTGAACAGAAAGGCCGGACGGTGGCTCGTGTTGACGTGCTGACAGAAGGTCCAAGTCGGCACCGTGAACACGTCCTTGTCTTCCCAGTCGAGCCGCCGATCGCCGACCAGCGAGAAGCCCCTGCCCTCGACCACGTGATAGTTCGCGCAGCAGGTGCGGCGGCAAGCCTGCGTCGTCTCGCCGGGACGCAGCAGTTGCATGCGGCAGGCGATGGTCGGCATCACCGGTCCGCCGGTCCGGCGATCGGCATAATCGAGGACGATCCCGTCGGCGCTGCCGGAACCGGCGGCCAGCCGCTCCAGGGCGGCCCGCATTTCCGCCATCGGGTAGTACCAGGGCGCGGGGTCGATGCCGGTGTCGAGCTCCTGCCGCTCCCGGCCGTATTCCTCGTAGAACCCGGCTTCCAGCATCGCGACCAGCGGGACATCCAGACCGTCGAGCCAGATCATCGGTCCATCGCTGTCGTTGGCGTGATCGTGCCACGCCCAGTTTGGGGTCAGGATGAGGTCGCCCGGCAGCATCGGAATGCGGCTGCCGTTCACGATCGTACAGCCGCCCCGGCCCTCGATGATCAGCCGCAGGGCCGCCGGGGAATGGCGATGGGCGCGGGCGATCTCGCCCGGCATGACGATCTGGATGTTGGCGAGCAGCGTGTTGCTTGCCGACATCCCGGGCAGCGCGGGATTGGCCAGGCGCAGCACCCGCCGTTCGGCCTGCTGGGTGCCGACCAGCTCGGCCGCCCGCATCGCCTGGGGGCGCAGCTCGCGCCAGTGCCACAGGTGAGGCACGGCCTTGCTCCGCGGCTCGATGCTGAGACCGCCGCCGGTCCAGGCCGGCGACACGTGTTGCGCGCGAAGCTGCACGTAATAGTCCTCCAACTCCTGTTCCGAAGACTTGATGTCGGAGAGCTCGAGCATGGGTCCCCTCTTTTAGAACGCCGGCACGATATGCCAGGGGTGTGGGGAAAACAGCCTACGCCGCCGGTCCTGCTGCGAAAAGCGGATTGTGCGGACACCGTGTTGCAGCGCCCACGTTGCACGCCCGCCGGGACGGAACTTCCGTACCGGTTGGTGTTGATGAGACATGGAAACGGTCGAGGGCGTTGTCACTCTGGTTCAGGAAGGACAGTTCAAGCTCGTGACCGACGGGGGCTGCGTCCTGCATTTTGTGCTGGCCCATAACGCCGCCCCGGAACCCGAGGATCTGCCGACGCTGGCGGAGAGGCAGACCCGCGTGCGCGTCGCTTGCAGTCGGCCGGATCATCTGGTGGCGGCGGTCGCGCGCGATCTCTCGGCCCTCGATCAGAAAGCCTTGAAGGCAACAGGATGAAACCGAGGCGCAGGATCGCCGGCGGCCTTCCCTCCCTTACAGGACCGGATAGGCCACCACCTCCCCTTCAATGGTAATGCCGACTTCCTCGTTCAGATTTGGCACGGCAAGGCTGGGCAGGCGCGCGACGATGCTGGCGTCCGGCATCCGGCAGACAACGAGGCGCAGTTTGGCATCGTGGCCGTAGAAGGCGATGTCGCCCACCCGGGCCCGCACGCTGCCGATCGTTCCCGGCGCCATGAGCATCACCTGCTCCGGCCGTATCATGATTTCAACCGGCCCGTCGCCGCCGGCGTATCCCGCTGCGATCGGAAATGCGCCAAGCCAGCATCGAGCGACGCCGCCGGCAACTCTCCCCGCGATCAGCACAGCCTCGCCGAGAAACCGGGCGAGCGCGGAATCCGCAGGACCGCGGTAGAGCGAGACCGGATCGGCGATCTGCGCAATACCGCCATCGCGCAGCACGGCGACCCGGTCGCCCATCGACAGCGCTTCGGGCTGGTCGTGCGTGACGAGAACGGCCGTCGCGCCCGCCCGTTTCAACGCGCCAACCACCATCTCGCGAATGTCCTGCCGCAGCGCGGCATCGAGAGCGGCAAAGGGTTCGTCGAGCAGGACAAGACGTGGCGCCGGCGCGAGAGCGCGAGCGAGCGCCACGCGCTGCTGCTCGCCGCCCGACAATTGATGGGGAAAGCGCCTCGCGTAGTCCTGCGCGAGCCCGACCGCATCAAGCAGTTCGCTGACCCGCCGTTCCCGGCCCGGCCTGCGCTTGAGGCCAAAGCCGATATTGCCGGCAACGGTCAAGTGCGGGAAGAGAGCGCCTTCCTGGGCCAGATAGCCGATGCACCGGCATTCGGGCGGCCGATGCAAACCCTCCGCCACAACGGCAACGCCGCCGATCGCGATCGTCCCCGCGTCCGCCTGCTCAAAGCCGGCGATGAGCCGCAAGAGCGTTGTCTTGCCGCAACCGGACGCACCGAGGATGGCGAGCAGTTCGCCGGTCGGCACGGCGAGGTCCAACCCATCGAGCACCGGCCGCTCGCCAAAGCGCTTTACCAGACCTTTGATCCAAAGTTCGCTCATCCTCGGCCCCGGGAACCGGGCGGATCGGGCGGGGTGAGGCCGAGGCCAAACCGCCGTGCGAGAACAAAGCTCGCCGACAGCGACAACGCGACGAGGATTGCCGCATAGGGTGCCGCCGCAGCAAAGGCGACCGTGTTGGTGTCGGCCCAGATGCGGATGGCCAGGGTCTCTGTGCCGATGGGCGCGAGCAGCAACGTCGCCGGCAGCTCGGTCGTCACGGCGATAAAGACGAGGGCGGCCGCCGCGCCAAGCCCGGGCATCGCCAGCGGCAGGGTCACCCGCAGGAGAACGCCAAACCAGCCGAGACCGAGCGATCGCCCCGCTTCCTCAAGGCGCCTTTCGGCCTGGACCAGCGCGGCGCGGATCGACACCAGAGCATAGGGCATAAAGAGGACGGCATAGGCCAGGAGGAGCAGCAGCGTGCTTTGATACAAAAACGGCAAGGCCCGCACGGTCGCGGAGATCAGCGCGAGCGCGATGACGATCCCCGGCACGCCCTGGGCCAGCCAGGCACCGCGTTCGAGCATGCCGGCGAGCGCGCCTCCCGGCCAGCGCACCGAGAGGATCGCGAGCGGCAGGGCGAGCAGCAGCGTCAATGCGGCCCCGCCGATCCCCAACCCGATCGTCATCGCGGTCGCGTCCAGGATTGCCCGTACTGAGACCTCGTCGGGAGTGATCGCGGCGGCGCCGTGCCGGGTCAGCCAGTAGAGGATCATGCCGAGCGGCACCCCGAGACCAAGCACGATGACGGCCGACAGTGCGGTACAGGCCGGCACCCGCCACGCGCCGAGGCGACAGGACACAGCCGGGCGCCGGCTGCCGCGCCCGACCCGGGCATAGGAACGGCGCCGTCGCAAGGCCGCTTCCGCGCCGAGACAGGCAAAGCAGAAGAGCAGCAACACCAGGGCGAGCGCCGCCGCTTCCCCCTCGCCAAAGCCGGTCTGATAGGCAGCGTAGATCTCGGTCGTAAAGGTGCGAAAACGCATCAGCGCAAAGGCGCCAAATTCGACGAGGGCATTGAGCGCGATCAGCACGGCGCCGCCGAGAATTGCCGGCCGCAGTTGCGGCAGTATGACCCGCCGCAGCACGCCGAGCGGCCGCTCTCCAAGCAGGCGGGCAGCCTCTTCGAGCGCCGGGTCGAGACCGCGCAAGGCGGCGGCAACCGGCAGGTAGGCGAGCGGAAAATAGGTGCAGGCTGTCACCAGCAGCGCACCGGCGAACCCTTCAAAGGCGGGGCTCAGCGACACCCAGGCATAGCTCGCAACAAAGGCGGGGACCGCCAGTGGCGCCGCGGCGAGCGTCGAAAATATCCTGCGGCCGGGCAGATCGGTGCGCTCGATCAGCACCGCCGCGCCGGTGCCGACAATGGTGCCGATGATGACCGCCGCGGCGGTCAGCAGCACGGTGTTGACAAGCAGTTCGCCGACGAGAGGACGGTCGAGCAGACCCGCCATCCGCGCAAAACCGGTGTGGAACGCATCCGCAAAGGTGAGTGCAATCGGTACGGCAACGAGCAATCCCGGCACCGCCGCCGCCGCGACGAGCGCACGCGGCGGCGGCCGCACGCCGCGCCATGCCGTCGCGAGGGGCATCGGCTACACCAGTCCCGCTTGCTGCAAGAGCGCGGCCGACTTGCGGTCGTTGCCGAGCGCGGAGGGCGCGATCGCGGGCGGGTGCAGCGCGGCGGGCGGTGTCAGCAGCGGGTTGGGCGCCACCCCCTCGACGAGCGGATATTCGTAATCGACGCTGCTCTTGGCGAGCCTCTCCTGCGCCGGGCGGCTGACCAGAAAGGCAAGAAAGCGCTGGGCCGCCGCCTGGCGGCGGGACGAGGCGAGGATCGCGGCGCCCGAAACATTGATCAGGTTGCCGATATCGCCCGGCGCAAAATGCGCGATCCGGCTTGGCGTGCGCGCGGCGCCGAGTTCGGTGTAGAGCCGGGCCCAGTAGTAGTTGTTGACGATGCCGGTCGCGACGCTGCCGCGGTTGACCGCGGCAACGACCGCCTCATCGTCCTGATAGATCTTTGCATTTCGCCGCAGGCCCTCAAGCCAGGCAAGCGTCTTTGCCTCTCCTTTTGTTGCGATCATCGCACCGACCAGGGGCAGAAAGTCAGCGTCGCTCGGTGCGATCGCGATCCTGCCCTTCCACCCGGGCTCGGCGAGGGCCATCAGGGTACGCGGAAGATCCTCTTTCTTGATCAGTGACGGGTTCCACGCCAGGACGTTCTGGCGGGCGAGAACGCCCAGCCAGTTGCCGTCGGGGGCGCTGTCGCGGCGCGGGACGCGGGCGAGCGTCGCCGGCGCGACCGGGGCCAGCAGATGGTGCTCATTGAGCAGCACGAGTTCGGGCGAATTCTCGACAAAAACGACATCGGCCGGGGAAGCCTCGCCCTCGCGCAGGATCTGGCTGGCGATCTGCGGTCCTTCACCCGAATGGACACGCACCGCGATCCCGGTCGCCTTGGTGAAGGCGTCGGTCAGCATGCGCACGACCTGCGGGTGCTGGCCGGAATAGAGGGTCAGCGTTTCCGCCGCCACCGCTGGGCCCGGCGGCAAAAAAATGCCGGCGAGGAGCAAAATCGCCGCAAATGCGAGGATCTTGTCCCACAGGGGCAGGACGCTGGACATTCGCGACGCCATCGCAAGACCTTTCCATCGCTTTGCCGGTTGAGGGGTGGTCGCGTCGTCACACCATTTCGAACAGGCGCTGGCCGACAAATCCGCCCGGCGCGGCACCCGGCGGGCAGGCGAACAGGCCGCTGCCGACATGGGTGACAAACTGGTTCATCGTGTCGAACTTTGCGATCCGCTCAAAAATCCTGATAAAGCCGGTGCGCGGGTCGCGCTGGTAACAGATAAAAAGAAGGCCGGCGTCGTATTCGAGACCCTGGCGCCACGGCGGCCAGCGCTCGGC